>NZ_JAQZSD010000033.1:0-47541 GCF_028674935.1 Lysinibacillus sp. CNPSo 3705
GCCAGTAGCGCCAGTAATGCCAGTAGCGCCGGTAATGCCAGTAGCGCCGGTAATGCCAGTAGCGCCAGTAATGCCAGTAGCGCCAGTAATGCCAGTAGCCCCAGTAGCCCCAGTAGAACCTGTAGCGCCAGTCGCACCAGCAGAACCCGTAGCGCCAGTAGAGCCAGTCACGCCGGTAGCCCCAGTAGAACCCGTAGCCCCAGTAGAACCCGTAGCGCCAGTAGAGCCAGTAACGCCAGCAGCCCCAGTAGAACCCGTAGCTCCAGTAGCCCCAGTAACGCCAGCAGAACCCGTAGCGCCAGTAGAGCCAGTCACACCCGTAGCCCCAGTGGAGCCAGTAACGCCGGTAGCCCCAGTAGAACCCGTAGCCCCAGTGGAGCCAGTAACGCCGGTAGCCCCAGTAGAACCCGTGGCCCCAGTGGAGCCAGTAACGCCGGTAGCCCCCGTAGAGCCAGTAACGCCAGCAGAACCTGTAGCGCCAGTAGAGCCAGTCACACCCGTAGCCCCAGTAGAACCAGTAAAGCCAGTAACGCCAGCAGAACCCGTAGCCCCAGTAGCCCCAGTAGAGCCAGTAACGCCAGCAGAACCCGTAGCCCCAGTGGAGCCAGTAACGCCGGTAGCCCCAGTAGAACCCGTAGCCCCAGTGGAGCCAGTAACGCCGGTAGCCCCAGTAGAACGTAGCCCCAGTAACGCCAGCAGCCCCAGTAGAACCCGTAGCTCCAGTAGAACCAGTGGAGCCGGTAGCCCCAGTAGAACCGGTAGCCCCAGTAGAACCGGTAGCCCCAGTAACGCCAGCAGAGCCAGTAGAGCCAGTAACGCCGGTAGCCCCAGTAGAGCCAGTAGAGCCAGTAGAGCCAGTAGCACCGGTAGCCCCAGTAGCCCCAGTAGCCCCAGTTCTTCCAGGTTTAATAGGCCAAACAGGACAGCTTGGAGCACAAGGATTACAACAACATGGGAATGTATTACATTGACTGCAAACTCTCTCTTTAAATTTTCCAAATTGCATTGTTTCACCTCCTCTCTCAAATAGCGTATTCATAGAGGGCGGAGGTGAAATAGACAGTTAACTCATTGGTTATTCTAAAAATATCAATAGCGACGAAAGTATTTTTTAATCACGGTTTACTAACAACCCATTAATATAGAAGATATTTATGATGTTTCATTTTCTTTATTTAAAATACGCTCAAAATATTTTTTATTGTGTAGTATTTTTTCGTCATTTGGTAAAAAGGATCTGGCTAATTCATTATGTGCGTTGGCAAGTTCATATTGTTGTAACCGATCAAAGAGGACACATAGTTGTAAGTGGGGTAACCATGTTGTAAAGGTTTTATTTTGAAAAGGGGCGTTAGGATTTTGTTTGATGTTAAGTGCTTGTTCATACCAAAAGATTGCTTCATAGGTTTTGGCCTGTTCCATAAAAAGAAAACCAAGTCTACAACACGCTTCAGGACGTGGAATATCGTATTCAAAGCTTCTTAGAATGGAACTCAAATTATTTTCGGGATCATTTAAATGAGAATAACAGTCTGCTAATTTGAAACAGGCTGTAATATTGTCTTCTACCCAGCCTAATTTTGAAGTTAAAAACGTTTCATAGTAAAATATTGCGTCCTCAAATTGTCCGTGATCTAGTAATTCATTTGCGTAATAAAAAGTATCTCGTGGAGAGAGCGGTTCGCCTGAGTCAACTAATTGCTTATAGATATTAATATTTCGGGAATGATCGTGACTAAGTGGTAAATGACTGACAGCGACATTACTATCCAATAGTTTTCCACCTACTTCTAAATATTCGTGTACGGCGCCTATCCATTGGAATTGTTTATCTCTTCTTACTAAGCGATATCTTCTTAATAGAGAACTTACATTTCCTTCATTATCAAAGCTTAAATTATAATTCATTGAAACGGCGTCTATATCAAGAGTCAGGGATTCTTTTAGTGCTTTAAATTTTTCCTGATCCTCCTCTAATAATACGTCATCTGCATCTAGCCATAAAATGTACTCCTTTGTTGCTTGTTGGAATGAAAAATTTCTTGCAGCTGCAAAATGATGAATCCACTCAAAATCAAAAATACGATCTGTAAACTCTTTAACAATTTGCTTTGTATTGTCGGTAGAGCCGGTATCGATGATATTAATCTCATCGACTAAGTCTTTTACAGATGTTAGACATCTACCGATGACAGCTTCTTCATTTTTCACAATCATACATAAGCTAATGGATACCATAAAGTTGATTCCTCCTTACCATAATCTATGTAGTATATGTGCTACTATAATTTTTGGATTGGATAAATGCTCGTATATGTAGCATTACATAATAATAATTGTGTAATTTGCTTGTTTTCTTTGTCATAAATTTATCTCTCAAGTTTCACGTGAATTTCACAATTGTGAAGTATAGTTAAGAAACAGAGGTGATGATGTTGAAAAAATGGGCAATTTTCATTTTTTCTTTAGTACAGCTAGTATTGCTAGTAGGGTGTACGGAGAAATCGTTTGAGCCTATTGAACGCGATCAGAATTTTATTGCATCCTTAAATATACAAGAGCCTTCTCTAGATTTTATCGATGAACAAGGTAATGTGAAAGCAACATGGTTATTAGATAAAGCTTACTCGGGGGCAATTCTCCTCGGAAATGATCGTCTGTTATTGTATGGTCATCAATTAAATGAAATTGACATCTATACATTATCAACTGGAAAGAAGCTCTATTCCAAAAAAGTACAGCTTGGCTCAACGAATGCGTATTATGCTGAAAATAGAAAACAGTTTTTTATGACGAATAGCAAAACGAATACAGTGACAAGCTTTGATGAAGAGGGCAATGAACTGGCAACACAGAAGCTTGGTAATTATCCTATGTCAATGGCCGCCTATAAAGATAAGCTATATGTGATTAATTATAAAGATACGAAATTATCGGTGTTAAATATTGAGAATCTAGAAATTGAACAAGAGTGGCCGATTCAAAAATCATCACATGGAATAGCAATTCTTGAAGAGAAAAATGAACTATGGATTGGTGGCCATGGAGAAGGAAGTAAACCGAATAGCTCTGTTAAAAAATATGATCTTATAACAGGCGTCAAACAAGGGGAGATAGCAATGCCTTTAATGCCTGTTGGATTAACCAAAACAAAGGATGCTGTTCTCGTTGTTAGTCATGGTCGTAATGCATTATATGTTGCTGACTTTGATGGAAATGTGAAATGGCAGCAAGAGGTAGGAGCTAATCCGTTTGTCGTAAATCAGTTTAAAGATTATATTGTTGTCGCTGGTTATGATGACCATACTTTGTATTTTATAAAAGAAGGTCAGGTGAAAAAAACAGTTGATGTGGGGAAAGGTGCTTTTCAATTGTTAGTGAGGGAGGAAAAAATGTGACAACTGTATTAATTGTTGATGATGAGCAAGATATGCGTAATTTAATAGAAATGATGCTCCATAATGCAAAAATTGAGACCGTAACTGCAGCAAGTGGTACAGAAGCCTACGATATGATTGTACGCGAAAATATTGATTTAGTTCTACTTGATGTGATGATGCCGCACGAAGATGGCTTTGCGGTTTGTCAAAGTATACGTGCGATGTCGAATATACCAATTATTTTCCTGACAGCACGTGATGCAAATGAGGATAAGGTAAAAGGCTTAACAATTGGCGGAGATGATTATATTGTAAAACCCTTTACAAATGACGAACTAGTTGCGCGGATTCATGCAGTGCTAAGAAGAAGTGGTACTAATATTGAAGACTTGCAGCAAAAATATGTGATATTAGGACCTATTAAAATAGATGAGATAGCACGCAAGGTATCTGTAGATGGAAAGAGTGTTCCACTTACGTTGAAGGAATTTGAACTATTACATTTATTTATGAATAATCCTGGAAATGCTTATACGAGGGAGCAATTACTAGAACGCATTTGGGATATCGATTATGTAGGGGGAACAAGAACGGTTGACACTCATATAAAAACCTTACGTCTAAAGCTTGGAAAGGAAGCGGCGGGGCATATTCAAACCGTCTGGGGAGTGGGCTATCGCTTTGATCCTGGCGAATGAAAAAAATTTCAACACGCATTTGGCTATTAATCTTTGCATTTTTGATCATTACCGTTGTCTTTATGTATGTCCTGACAGATTATTTATATGAAAGACTTTATGTAGAAGACACAGAAGAGATGATGGTAGAAGTAGGGACAAAGCTACAAACGATGTATACCGGTAGTAAGGTAACAGATGAATTTATTGCAGAAATTGAACATTATGCTAATTATTCGAATTTGAATATTTTTGCAGTAAGAAATCCGCGAGAACTAAGTGCCTGTGTGCCGTTTGATATAGATTTCGAAACATTAATTGGTCCAGAAGAGCGACAGCAATTACTTGCGGGTGAATATGTACAAAAAATTGGATATGAACCCCGATTTGATAGACAGCTAATTTCTGTAGTACTTCCGCTAGTGGATCAAAATAGGCTCGAAGGAATTATTTATATATACTTCCCTCTAGCAAAAATTAGTGAGTTAGCGAATAATGAAGTCATTTTCTTATTTGTCAGCGCCTTTATATTTTTACTTGTCATCAGCTATTTAATTTATAAAGGAATTCGACATATTATGCGACCGTTAAGTAATTTACAAAGAGCTGTTGAGCAAATGTCATACGGAAACTATGGAACGCGTGTGCCAGTTCATTCGAAAGATGAAATCGGAAGGCTATCGAGCACCTTTAATCAAATGGCAGAGGCGATCCAACAAGAGGATGAGGCTCAAAAGACGTTTTTGGCGACTGTTTCACATGAATTACGGACACCTATTAGCTATGTAAAAGGCTATAGCGAAGCGATGCAAAAAGGTATTATCCCAGAACATCAAAAAGAGGAAACGATCCAGCTCATTGTACGTGAGGCAAATCGTATGGAACGTTTAACGAATGAATTACTTCAACTTGCTCGTATGGAAAATGAACAAGCAGAAATTACTTTATATCCAATTCCTCTTGCCGAAACATTACGTGAGGTTCAAAAAATATTAACTCATCAGGCAGAGAAGAAGAACATTGTACTCCATTTAGATGCTGATGATGCCTTAATCATCAAAGCGGATGAAGTAAAGCTGAAACAAATTTTTATTAATATTATTGAAAATGCCATTAACTACTCGTATGAACAGTCAAAGGTTGAAATTACTGCCTTAGAGAAAGATGCTCGAGCACAAATTATCATTAAGGATTATGGAATGGGTATTCCTCAAGAGGATTTATCGCATGTAACCGAGCGTTTTTATCGTGTGAACAAAGCGCGGAGCCGAGCAGATGGTGGTAGTGGACTAGGTTTGTCAATTGTTGAACAATTGTTGAAGCAGTTACATGGCAAGATTGAGATTGAAAGTGAAGTTGAAAAAGGCACAGTTGTAAAAATCACATTGCCGTTAATGGAGGAATAAAACATGAAAAAATGGTTATTGGCATTAGTAGCAGTACCTGCATTATTAGTAGGTTGCGGAGAAAAGAAAGAGTCAGCAGCTCTACCAGAGCCTGAAGTAGCTCCAATACCAGAAGTTGAAATTTTAACACCGAAAGAAGTAGCGATCAATGAAACAATTGATCTTGCGGCGCAAGTTGTACAAGGTGGCCAAAAAGTAGATAATGCAGTTTTACAATTTGAGGTTTGGGAATCTGGTAAACGTGATCAATCGCAAATGATTGACGGTGAATTAGAGAAAGATGGCGTTTATAAAGCGACGACTACATTTGACCACGATGGGGTATATTATATGTATGCTCATACAACTGCTAATGGCGTCCATACTATGCCGAAGCAACAAATTACTGCTGGCAGCCCTGATATGACAAAAGTTTTACCAGAGGATGAAAAAGCAAATAACAATAGTATGGATCATAACATGATGAATCACGGTAATGATACTTCTGAGCATAGTGATCATGAAAAAAAGTGAAAAAAATCACAATTAATGCTTGCATTATTTTTAAAATAGGAATATGATAATGACCAGATGACCGGAATGGTTTTCTGGTCATTATCATTTTCGTGTACAAAGGCATGTACATAACATAACAAGAAAGGATGTTATTAATGGATCGTAGGCAGGAAATTCTTGAAGCAGCTGCAAAATCCTTTACATTGTTTGGTTACAAGGCAACAACAATGGAGCAAGTGGCTAAAATCGCTAACGTCGGTAAAGGGACGATTTACACATTCTTTGCAAATAAAGAAATTTTATTTCAAGAGATAGCTATGTCACTTGTACGAGAGATGCAAGCAGAAGCAGATGTAGTGTTGGATGCATCCGCTAGCTTTATGGACAATGCGCATAATGCTTTAATGAAAATGCTACAGTTCCGTGAAAAACATCTTTTATTTGCGAAGTTATTAGAGGAAGAAAAAGAGCTACGAACGCCAGTAGTTAAACAAGCTTTAGTTCGCATTGAGACTGAAATTTTATCCTACGTTACAGAATTAATTCAAAGACGTATCGATAAAGGCGAAATTAGAGATTGTGATGCAGAATTAGTCAGCTTTCTGTTGTTAAAGGCGTATCTAGCATTTGTCGTTGATTGGCATGAGCTACATGGCGACATTATTCCTGAAGAAAAGATATTAAATCTTTTCAAGGAAACAATCTTCCGTGGGCTAATTCTAACTTGATTCAGCTGAGCTAAAGGTGAATCAATGACAGTCTATTGAGGATTTAGGTTTTTTTTTGAATAAAAATGACCGACTGACGTTTTCGGTCAAATATTATAGGAGTGAAGAAAACTTATGATTAAAGCTGAGTGGCTTAAAATCTTAAAAACAAGAAAAATGCTTGTTTCAATAATCGCTGTATTATTTATCCCGGTGATGTACGCAGGCATGTTCTTATGGGCGTTCTGGGATCCGTATGAAGGCCTGCCTAATTTACCAGTAGCTGTTGTCAATGAAGATAAGGGCGCAGAAATGGAAGGGGTTAAATTAGATCTAGGGAAAGAATTAGTCGATAAGCTTGTCGATAGTAACGAGTTTAAGTTTATTGACGTTTCCAAAGAAGAAGCTGAAAAAGGCTTACATGGTCGAGACTATTATATGATTCTAGAAATTCCAACAAATTTCTCAGAGCATGCAACTACGTTATTAGATGACAAACCATCTAAACTAGTTATGAATTATATTCCGAATGAAGGATTAAACTTCCTTGGTGCACAAATTGGTGAAACAGCAATGGACCGTGTACGTGCTGAAGTGAATTCAAAAGTTTCTGCTACTTATGCAGAAAAATTATTTGATTCAATTACAACACTTGGAGATGGCTTTACAGAGGCTGCAGATGGCTCAAGTAAGCTAGATGAAGGTGCTAAAACTTTAGCCAATGGTGCAAAAGATTTAAAAGGTTATCTTGAGAAATTAGCATCTAGTACAGTTGAATTGTCAAATGGTGCAGATAAAATTACTAAAGGTGCTGGAGATGCTGCAAAAGGTGCAAATGACTTATCTACTGGTCTAGTAAAATTACAAGACGGTACAGTACAGTTACAAAAGGGTGCACAGCAAGCAGCAACAGGAGCATCAAGTCTTTCGCAAGGTGTATCACAATATACACAAGGTGTAGCGCAAGTTCAAGCAGGTTTAGCTACACTTAGCGATAAACAAAAACAAATTAGTGCAGGCGCAGCTTCAATCGCTGATAATGCCGGTAAATTAAATGGTGCAGCAGGCCAATTAACAGCGGGTTCTGCAAAAGTAGCAGAAGGCATCACAGCTTTATCTAATCAATTACAAGGCATGATGGCTTCATTGCCTGAAGAGCAAGCGGCAGTATTAAAACAAACATTAGCAGAGCTACAAGCAGGAAGTGCAAGCGTGCATAATGGTTTAGGTTCTTTAACTGCTGGTACAGGTCAATTACAAGCGGGTGCTAATCAATTAAGTTCTGGTGCATCGCAAATTGCAGCAGGTCAATCACAAGTGTTAGCAGGCGCTAATGCATTAACATCAAAAAGTGGTGCATTAATCGAAGGAGCAAAAGGTCTTCAAGCTGGTAATGCAACACTTGCTCAAAAATTAGGTGAATTAAATGCTGGTGTTAAGACAGCCGTAACAGGTTCTAAAACATTGGCTTCAGGTTTAAATGAGCTAGCAAGTGGTTCAACAACATTGAATCAAGGTACATCAACACTTGCCTCTAAATCTGGTGAATTAGCAGAAGGTTCTAAAACGCTTGCTGATGGTACTACTGAACTTGTAGATGGTACATCAACTTTATCTAGCAAACTAGGTGAAGCAAGTGAAAAAGCAAAAGAAGTTCATGCAAGTAAAGACACATATGATATGGTAGGTAGCCCAGTAGAGGTTGATAAAGAATCTGTTAACCATGTACCTAACTATGGAACAGGTTTCTCACCATACTTTATTTCTCTTGGTTTATTCGTTGGTGCGTTATTAATCTCGATCGTATTCCCACTTGTGGAACCAGCAATTCGTCCAAAAAATGGAGCAGCTTGGTTTGCAAGTAAAGCTTCAGTTTTAGCAATAGTCGGCTTAATTCAAACTATATTAACAGTGGTTATTGTAAAATGGGGCTTAGGCCTTGAAGTAAACAATTTTGGTTACTTCTTCCTAACAGCATTATTAACAAGTTATGTTTTCTTAGCTTTAATTCAAATGTTAGTATCTATTTTCGGTGATCCAGGACGCTTCATGGCGATTGTTGTATTAATTTTACAACTTACAACAAGCGCGGGTACATTCCCACTTGAGTTAATCCCATCACCATTACAAGTATTTAATAAACTATTACCAATGACATATACTGTTTCAGCATTTAAAGCAAGTATCTCAACTGGTGATACATCATTCTTAATGCAAAACTACGGAGTTCTAGCAGGTTTCCTAGTAGTATTATTAGCTATTACTTTCGGTTATTTCATGTTACTACACACAAAACGTTACTCAAAAGTAGCTGAAGAAAACTAAAAATAGGAATTTTTTGCACCCACCAATATTGGTGGGTGTTTTTTTGTTGAATGATTGCTTTAAATAGGGAGAGGAAGGTTGGAGAGAAGAACTTTACACAAAAAACAGCAGCTGATATGAGCGTATCAGCTGCTGTTTTGTAAGTGTAAGAGATTTAATTAAGGGTTCATCAAAATATGATGAGGGTTGTCATTATTAGTACGTGTGGGGCACGTATATCACGACTTTACAGAATAGGCAAATGCTTATAGGTGGTTACAGTTTTCACAAGTGTTGCTGTAGCATTCACTTTGTTCTTCAATTTTTTCACCGCATTCTGTGCATTGCTTTGCAGGTAGGTTCTTGAAAAATTCAACTACATTTTCTAACATTGTGGACTCCTCCTTTAAATTCATCTGTACTATTACTGTTTTGATATTTTATAGTGTATTATAACAGATGCTTTTCGTCAACACAAAATGCCTAATTTACGATAAAATAAATATGGATATTTTGTGAAGGAGGAAACGAAATTTATGATATTCGTTGATAATAAAGGGATTCATGACCCACGCATTAACCTTGCCATTGAGGAGTATTTATTAAAAACAATGGATGTTGAGAAGGAGCCAGTGCTACTTTTTTACATTAATCAGCCTTCAATCATCATTGGTAAAAACCAAAATACTATAGAAGAGATTAATACTGATTATGTAGAGGATAATGGCATTATCGTTGTGCGACGTCTTTCTGGTGGGGGCGCGGTGTATCATGATTTAGGGAATCTTAACTTCAGCTTTATCACGAAAGACGACGGCGATAGCTTTATGAATTACAAAAAGTTTACGCAGCCTGTTGTAGAAGCACTTGCAAAAATGGGCGTTCAAGCTGAGCTTTCTGGCCGTAACGACATTTTAGCAGAAGGGCGTAAAGTTTCTGGTAACGCACAGTTTTCTACAAAGGGTCGTATGTTTAGCCATGGTACTTTAATGTTTGATACAGAAATTGATGCTGTTGTATCCGCATTAAAGGTGAAAAAAGACAAAATTGAATCAAAGGGCATTAAATCGATCCGTTCACGAGTAGCTAATATTTCGGAGTTCTTAAAGGACAAGATGACAGTCGAAGAATTCCGCCTAGAAATATTAAAATCCATTTTCGGTGGTGAAGAAAAGATTCGCTATTATGAGTTAACGGAGGAAGATTGGGCAAATATCCATAAGCTATCCGCTGAGCGTTATCAAACGTGGGAATGGAACTATGGAAAATCACCACGCTTTAACATTCAAAAAACACATCGTTTCCCAACAGGAGGCATTGATATTCGCTTAGAGGTGAAACACGGAATTATTGAAGAAGCGCATATTTTTGGTGATTTCTTCGGCGTTGGCGACATGGCAGATGTTGAACAACGATTAGTTGGGACAAACTATGATCGAACTGCAATTGCTGAGGCGTTAACAAATATTGATATACCAACATACTTTGGTGGAATTACGACAGAAGAGTTTTTACAATTAATTTATTAAGAAAAGCTTGCGTAGAAAATTGAGGATTCGAGTTTGACATAAAAAAGTAAAAGGATTCACACACAATTTTGTGTATGAATCCTTTTTGGATATCGATAAAAATTAAAATTTGGGCGATAAAACGTAAAAATTAGTCGATAAAATTCAAAAGTTGGGCGATAAAACGTAAAAGTGTTTCGATAAACAAAGGTAGATGACACGTATCATGCGGCTTGGTGACTCATTGGAAATTAGCGATAGAGAAACGAAGGCTAAAGGCATTACATCCTGTGATGGACGGATGTGTGTTTTAGCGGCGATCCTTGCCTGGTTAGCGGCGGAATTTCGTGTTTTAGCGGCGATCCTTGCTTAGTTAGCGGCGGAATTTCGTGTTTTAGCAGCGTTCTTCCTTTGTTTAGCGGCGCAACTCACACTTTTAGCGGCGAATTCCAACATAAGCTGGACAATTTGACAAAACTAAAGTCAAAGTTGAAGAACATTGTATAGAATTTTACGCAATATTAAGGACTTAACTGGAAAGCGACGGATGAAAGAGCTGAAGCGACGGATAGAAGTGACAGAGCGACGGATAGAAGTGACAGAGCGACGGATAGAAGTGCGAGAACGACGGAAGGAAAACGAATCGACGGATAGAAAAGCCAAAGAACGCGGCACACGAACGCACTCAGAAAGCGCCGAGTCGGAACGGAGATTAACACCCACGTTAAGGGGATGCCCCTAATTGAGGCAAAGGCATTTTGAGACAAATATCTCTAGCTAATAATTCGGGTTAACTTTTGCTACAAAAGGTTCGCTGACAGTTATGTCATCGAACCTTTTTTTGATACAATATAAGATAGAAAGGAGTGTTGGTATGGAGAAGCATCGAATATTTATTGTCGAAGATGATGTAAAGATTGCGTCATTGCTTGCAGAAACGCTTAGAAAATATCAATACGAAGTTGAAACGATCAAAGAATTTGATCATCTCGTTGAAGAATTTACAGCATTTAATCCACATATGGTGTTGCTTGATATAAATTTACCTTCGTACGATGGCTACTATTGGTGTCGCCAGCTACGTCAACATACAACTTGTCCAATTATTTTCATTTCCGCTCGTTCTGGCGAAATGGATCAAATTTTTGCGCTTGAAAATGGGGGCGACGATTTCATTACGAAGCCATTTAATTATGAAATTGTACTGGCTAAAATCCGCAGTCACTTGCGTCGTACATATGGTGAATACGCAGCAAGACAAGAGGAGCGGACAATTAAACAAGGACAGCTTATTCTTCATTTAGAAAGAATGGAGCTTCATAAAAATAATTTAGAAATTCCACTGCAGAAAAAAGAATGTATCATTTTAGAACTGTTAATGGGAAATGCCCCAAAAGTAGTAACACGTGAGCAACTGTTAGAAGAGCTTTGGGACGATCAGGCATTTGTCGATGAGAATACGTTGAACGTCAATATGACACGAGTACGGAAAAAGTTAGCTGATTATCATATTGCGTCTACTATAGAAACTGTACGTGGAGCAGGCTATCGCTTTATTTTAAGTGCAGGTGAGTTGTAGTGGGCTGGAAATTATTTTTGCGTGATTACGCATCGTTCATTGTATTCCAGATCATATTAGTCGGCTTCATCATGGTTTTATATTGGTTGGACGGCTTTCGCAATGTTGATACTGCTATTTATTCCTTCTGTATTAGTTTAGTGTTATTAGCCTCGTTTTTACTGATCCGTTATTTAATGCGACAACGTTATTTATTAAAAATATCACTGCTGCCTCAAACAATGGAGGATGTGTTGCAAAAAAATGCTAAAACACCTGAGGCTATACAGGTTGAGAAATATATGCATGAACTATATCGACTATATAAGCATGAGCTTCAAACATTATATGCAGGCCAAAAACGGCATGATCAGTTTATTAATCAATGGGTGCATCAGATGAAAACGCCCATTTCTGTTATTGAGCTTTTATTGCAGGATGAACGTCCTCTCGATAAAAAGAATGTGCAGGAGGAAATTGACCGTTTGCGAAGAGGCCTAGATATGGTGTTAGTGAATGCACGATTAGAAAATTTTGAAGAGGATATGCAAGTAGAACAGGTTGCTTTAAAAACGATTGTGACTGCAACTGTAAATGAAAATAAACGTTTATTTATTACAAAGCGTGTTTTCCCAGAAATTCATATTGAGGATGATATTATCGTAGCAAGTGATTCAAAATGGCTGCGCTTTATTCTCGGACAATTTGTAACGAATGCGGTTAAATATACGTTTGAATCAAATAAAAAAATAGTTATTTCCGCCATTAAAAAGAATGACTACGTACAATTAGCCATTCGTGATGAAGGTATCGGTATTCCAACTTCCGATCTTTCTCGCGTCACTAAAGCCTTTTTTACTGGTGAGAATGGGCGTAAAACTGGGGAATCCACAGGGATGGGCTTATATTTAGCAAAAGAAATCTGTGAAAAACTCGGTCACGAATTACACATTACATCAGAGGTAGGAAAAGGAACAATTGTCACAGTGACATTTACGAATTAGGGGGATCGGAAATGATAGAAGTACGTTTGGATGAATGGGTTTTACATGTAGAGACAGAAAAAACAGAGACATTATACGAATCGCAAAACGATGTTTGTGATTGTTTATCCTGTAAAAATTTCCGTAAAGCTAGTCTTTTGTTTAATGAAGAAGTAATGCATTTTTCGAATAAGCTTGGGCTAGACTTACATAAACCAACTTTACTTAACGCTTTTCCAGTAGAAGGTGAACAAGTGATGTACAGTGGGCATTATACGGTTTGTGGAGAAATCATGGAAGGTGAAATGGATGCCTGGGATGTAATTGTTGGGTCGCATTGCTTTAGTCTAGTGGAGGAGGATGGTAATCAGTTAGCTGAATCATTAACAGAGCCGCATTTTCAAATTGGCTTTGAGGTAGTATTGCAATGGCTGTTACCACAATCTATGGAATTAAACAAGAAATAAGGTGAACAAGATATGCCTATTTTACAAATAAAAGACGTGACAAAAGTGTATGAAGGCAAAGTAACTCATCGTGCCTTAAATCAACTAAGCTTTGATGTTGAGGAAGGTGAGTTTTTAGCAGTCATGGGTCCATCAGGAAGTGGAAAAACAACATTATTGAATATCATTTCTACGATTGATGAACCAACGAGTGGAGAAATCATTTTAGATGGCATGAATCCTCATACGCTAAAAGCAACTGAGCTAGCTTACTTTAGAAGAAGACAGCTTGGTTTTGTTTTTCAAGATTTTAATCTTTTGCATATGCTGACAGTGGAAGAGAATATTGTGCTGCCACTTACATTAGATCAACAACCATTAGAAGTAATGGAGGAGCGTCTTGCAAGCATTGTGGAAAAGCTCGATTTAACTTTGTTCTTGCATAAACGCCCAAATGAAATATCAGGTGGACAAGCACAAAGAACTGCCATTGGGCGGGCACTTATTCATAATCCAAGTCTCATTTTAGCAGATGAGCCAACAGGAAATTTGGATTCGAATTCTTCGCGTGATGTACTTGAACTTTTAACAAAAATTAATCAGGACAAACGAACAACGATTGTAATGGTAACACATGATCCAATTGCAGCTAGTTACTGCGATCGCGTGTTATTTATTAAAGATGGTGAATTTTTCAATGAAATTTACAAAGATGATCGTCGTCAAATGTTTTTCCAACGAATATTAAATGTTTTGAGCTTACTAGGAGGAGGACAAGTAGGTGACCTTTCGACAATTCGCTTACCGTAATGTCGTACGGAACAGCCGTATATACGGTGCCTTTTTCATGGCAAGCTTTTTTTCTGTGGCTGTGTTTTTCATCTATTCAATGCTCATGTTTCATCCGGATATTGAACAAGGGATTTTAGGAGAAGCATCGTTAATTGGAATGGTAGGTGCGGAAACCGTACTCGTTCTTTTTACCTTATTCTTTTTATATTATTCGATGAGTGCTTTTTTAGAGGCTAGATCACATGAGTTTGCAATTTTATTACATTTAGGAATGGAAAAACGCCAGATGAATAGGCTTGTCTTTTTGGAGACAATGATTATTGGATCGGGCTCTATTTTTGTTGGGATTATATTTGGTTTCTCATTTTCAAAATTCTTTTTCATGATTGTACGAGAAATTTTACATTTAGATAGTTTACCCTTATATGTTTCATGGCAGCCATTTTTACTAACGATTGGTGTCTTCACAAGTGCTTTTGTAGTGATTTCCTTTATTAGTGTGTATTTTACACGTGAAAGAAAATTACGCGATCTTCTTAAGGGGAATGACTATTTAAATAGTGTTTCAACCTATTCTAAAATTCGTGCAGTATTTGGTATTACCCTTATTTTATCAGCATATGTACTAACGTTTATCGTATCGAATACATCTTGGATTGGTTTAACATTATTAATCCCGTTTTTAGCGACCTTTGGAACATATTATTTTTTCAGTGATTCTTTACCTTGCTTTTTAGATAAAGCACGAGGCAAACGTAAATTTCATTGGCAACGCTATCGACTTCTTTCGTTAGCTGAGCAAACGCATATTATGATGGACAATGTGAAAATGTTTTTTGTAGTAACGATGGTGTCAACAATGGCCTTTTTATCGGTCGGTGTATTAGCGACGATGTCATCCTACACAATACAATATGATCGTTTAAATCCATTAGGACTTGTCTATAAGGGAGATGTCGACAATCCCTTTGAGCGAAATCATATCGCCTCTTTACGACTTCAATTAGAGGAGAAGGGGTTGTCCTATCATTTATCGCGCTTTGTTGTCATTAAGCAAACATCTTCATTTACTCACAATGAGGTTGAAGTTTTTAGGGAATCGGATATGAATGTATTGCTTTCTTCCTATAGTTACCCTTTACTTGATTTGGCTTCAGGGGAGGCAGTGTTTATACCTTACTCGGAGGATTCTCTAAAAAGACTAAAAAATAAAGTTGTGCATACTGTATTAGAGGAAAATTCTATCCCGATAACAATTGATAGCGTATATCCTAAAATAGTATTCCCAGGGTCTATTGTTAGTGTGAATTCTATAGTGATAAGTGATGAGGATTTTAGAAAGCTTAGAAAGCCGATTGCTGATAAAAACGTAGTGCAGCCAATCTATCATTTATTTACCTTCTATATCCCTCAGTGGATAGAAACAAAAGAGATCGGCCAGGACATAGAGGAGTTAAAAGCCTCTCAATATTTTTATAAGAAGGATAGATTCAGCCCATTTTACTTTGAAAACGCAGGATTAAATTATTCTTATATATTAGCTACTTACTCATTATTCACTTTAGTAGGGGTTTTAGTAGCAACGGTATTTTTATTAGCAGCAGGTAGCTTCGTTTACTTTAAACTGCATACTTCTCTTGAAAGAGAAAAGCGTAAATTCGATGTCTTAAAGCGAATGGGCTTAACAGATACAGAGCTCAAAAAGCTTGTGAATCGTCATTTGTTCCCACAATTTTTCTTGCCATGGGGTGTTGCAATGATGCATAGTGCCTTTGCTTTTCTTATGGTTCAAGGTATTTTGAAGGATATTGCTAATATTTCCATTGTCAAAGAAGTTGTCTTTGCTTTTGGATTTTTTGTTTTAATACAAGTAGTCTATTTTTATTTGATTCGTTGGCGATACATCTCGCACATTCGTTCGTAATCAAAATATGAAATGGAGAAAAAAATGAATTATTTGACGTAATTTATGACATGAAATAAAAAGTTTCGTTGTCTTTTAGATGTGTTTCTTATATAATATTACTGAATAATGATTCATTTTATCTTCATTCAGTAGCAGACTCCTACCTCTGCGGTAGTGAGATGGATTCGGCTGTGATTCCATTTTAAGGGATTTCTATGCATCTACTGAATAATGGTAAAGCCTCTGGCGGATGTCACGGATTTTCAAAGGAATGCTTAAACGATGTTAGCCTAAAACCTTCGCATCCTGCGAAAACAGCTAACTGACCTGCATCGGTAATAACGCCACGTCCTTGTGGCATTACCGAAATGACCGACATCGTGTCGGCACTCGTGCAGGCCTAGGCGCAATTTAAAATCCTGACCTCAATTACGCCAAGGTGAAATTGATACGATAAGGGGATGGGGTAATTGAATTTAGTTTCAAGTGTTCGTCAGCAAGCATTAGAGCAACCGGATAAAATTGCGTATCATTTTATGGGGAAAGATACGACGTACGGTGAGTTTGAATACACGGTAGGTCGCTTTGCAAAGGGGTTACAAGATTTAGGGGTAGAAAAAGGGGACCATGTGGCGTGTTTACTCGGCAATACACCACATTATTTAATTGCGTTATATGCAACAATGCGTTTAGGAGCAACGGCAATTCCGATTAATCCAATTTATACACCGGATGAAATTTCGTATATTTTGCATAATGGTGATGTAAAAGCTGTTATTGCACTAGATGCACTTCTTCCATTAGTCGAAATGGGTGTACATGCTTTTCCACAAGTAAAAACATTTGTTGTTTGTGAAACAACAGAGGATGTTGCTAAAAAAGTAATGACTTTATCCGAAGAAGCAAGGGCAAAAATTCATTTATTTTCACAAGTGATTGCTAGTGCATCGGATTCTCTCCAACCAGTAGAAGTAGCTGACGATGATAATGCTATTATTTTATATACTTCAGGAACGACAGGTACTCCGAAGGGGGCAATGCTGACTCATAGAAATATCTATTCAAATGCACGAGATGTTGCGCATTATTTAGGCTATAAAGCAGATGATCGTGTTATTGCTACGTTACCAGTTTTCCATGTATTTGCATTAACTGTCGTCGCCAATGCACCTTTATTGAGTGGAGCAACGATTTTACTTGTACCACGTTTTAGTCCAACTGAAATCTTTAAATTAACGAAGGAACAAAAGGCAACCGTCTTCGCTGGTGTGCCAACTATGTATAACTTCTTGTATCAATTACCTGATAGCAACCCTGAAGATTTCTCTACAATACGTTTAGCGATTTCAGGTGGCGCGTCTTTACCGGTAGCACTATTACATAATTTCGAGAAGAAATTTAATGTGCGTGTATCAGAGGGCTTTGGCTTATCAGAAGCTTCACCAGTGACGTGCTTTAACCCATTGGACCGTGAGCGTAAGGCGGGTTCTATTGGGACATCCATTTCCAATGTTGAAAATAAGGTGGTGGATGTTAACGGTCAGGAAGTGCCCGTTGGAGAAGTAGGGGAGCTCATCGTACGAGGGCCAAACGTTATGAAGGGCTATTATAAATTACCCGAAGAAACAGCGATGGCTATACGTGATGGCTGGTTATATACAGGGGACTTAGCTAGAGTTGACGAAGAAGGGTATTTCTACATCGTTGACCGTAAAAAAGATATGATTATTGTAGGTGGATTTAATGTCTATCCAAGAGAGGTTGAAGAAGTACTCTTTGCTCATAATAATATTGTTGAAGCGGCAGTTGTAGGTTACCCAGACCCTAACTTAGGTGAAGCAGTACATGCATATGTTGTCTTAAAAGATACAGAAGCAACTTCAACAGAAGACCTTCTAGCATACTGTGCAAAGCATATGGTGAAATACAAGGTTCCTAAAGTAATTGAGATTATGGATGAATTACCGAAAAATACGACAGGAAAAATTTTGCGTCGTACATTAAAAGAAAAAGTATAAGAAACAGTAGCTGCTATTGAAAAAAATAGTAGCTTTTTTGTATTCTTTGAAAACCCCTTGCTATGGGGAGGGGTTCCGGAAAGCCTTTAGCTATGGACAAGAAAAAAACCCCAATCATACAATGAAGGTGGTCTGGTCAACCGACTCCATGCGAAAGGGGTACCCAAATGGATAATAAAAGTTTAGCACATACGAAATGAAATTGTAAGTATCAGTTGAAGATCAATTGCCCCTAAAGTTCAATTGATTAGGGGCCACAATTGTATTCTGTGAGAAAGCTCGTTAGCACATAAATGTTTGCATAGAATGTGAGATTTTAGCTAGTGTGCCTCTAGTGGGGGACGAGGAACACCCACTGCTTCACCTTAGGCCAATATTACAGCAATGTAAAAAAGCATGGCCACTTCTTTAAATAAGTTGAGTGTATATGTCTGTAAGTGATAAAATCAAACTTGTGAAATCTACATACTTTTTAAAGGCTTGTCATATAGTGAGGGAGAAGTAACAGCAATAACTGTAAAGAAAATGGAACCTTCGGTGTCTAGCTACGTCAAAACCTTTAGAAAATTTAATTGAAAGAGAGCATACGGAAAAATGATAGAACTCATCAAGGAGTTAATTAGTTTTATTATGCATATTGATGTGCATTTAGAGGAGATCATTCATAAGTTTGGTAATTTGAGTTATTTCGTTCTATTTGCAATCGTTTTTGTTGAAACAGGTGTCGTAATTTTCCCATTCTTGCCAGGTGATTCGTTGCTTTTTGCAAGTGGTACATTAGCAGCAGCAATGGGCGCATTTAATATGTGGATATTAATTCCTGTGTTTTTAGCGGCTGCCATTTTAGGGGATACGATGAACTATCATATTGGTCATAAAGTAGGGACATCCATTCCACCGAAGAGCTTCCTTGGTAGGGTCGTAAAAAAAGAACGTATGGAAGCAGCAGAAAAGTTTTTTAATAAACACGGTGGAAAAACGATTGTCATCGCGCGTTTTATGCCTTTCATCCGTACATTCATACCATTTGTTGCAGGGGCTAGTAAAATGAAGTATGGCTACTTCATTATGTATAATATTTTAGGTGCAGTGTTATGGGTCTTCAGCTGTACATTACTAGGTTATTTCTTTGGTAATATTCCAATTATTAAAGATAACTTCTCAACGGTACTTATATTAATTATTTTAATTTCCGTTGTACCAGCTGTTATTGGTGCTATTAAATCAAAAACAAGTGGAAAATAAAAAAAGGACAGTCTAAATGTGATAAAAAATCACTGCGGACTGTCCTTGTTTTTTACTATCTAAAAAAGACCTTGGGAGTCTTCCAGAACTGTACTTCGTGGAATGTCGATAACAATGACATTTGGATTGGAATAGCTCATTACATATGATTCACGTTCTAGCTCACGATTCATATCTAAAATACCTAATGTTGCTTTTATACGAAAATAATTTACTTGTTGTCTAGCAAGAGATTCAATAAATAGCTGGTTTTGTGCCACGTATATGTTAGGTAACGGTACTTCGTTTGAAAGATCAATACCTTCTATAATGACAGGAAGTTGGTAATAGGTAACAAGAGCATTTCCAGATTCCATATTGTCATTATAGCGCACTCGAATATTAACTCTTGAACCACTGTCACCTTCATTTATAACAACAGGTAATGTATCTCCTTCATATCTTAGCTCCCACGTTTCCCTTTTGTATTCCTCTGTTAAATAAGAAGAATCGTTTTCTTGATCGTACTTTTGTATTTGATCTGATTTTTTCTCAACTTGTTTAATTTCAGAAGGAGAAAGTATTGGTATTTTTGATTCTGAAAAAAAACTAATATAAATGAAGGCGATAAGTCCAAGTACGATATAGCTAGTAATGCCAATTATAATACGCTTAGGGGTCCAAATATTTTTAGCTTTTTTCCCTAATTTACTTACTAGTATATAAATAGCAATTACCAGTAGTATTGTAGTAAAAAAGAATAGTGTAGTCGCCGTCATTTGCGCGTCACCTCCGCTTTATCAGCAATCCAAATAGTGAGGCTAAAGCATAGTAGAGCCATAAGCAAATAAAGAACACTAATCATAAGATTGGATAACATTATTAATGACCTAACATTTATCGACTCTGGTGACATAAAAAATAATATAAGGCCAAGCAGCAGCAAAGTAGATACAAGTATTTTTATCACTACTGGCCCCTTGAAGCTGGTGCCTAATAGTAAGCCAATTGCGCCAAATAAACAGACGCTACTAAAACATAATAGTAATATTGATGGTGAAATAAATAGATCTTCTATTATAAAGGATTTTTTCTCCACTAATAAAATTCCGAATACTTGTAAATAGTAAGTAGAAATCATAATGATGACCGCGATAAAACTATAAATAATCATGACAAATATATTGGCAATGGCGCTAGATGTTCGACTAGAAATAACGGATAAGTCATCAATACGATACGCTTTTGTCGTAAAGAGAAGTGCTACAATAAATGCCCAAATTGCTGTAACAATTAGAAATGTATCGAGTGAGTAATTAGAGAAATGAACAGTTAAATTCTCTCCTCCATAACCAGAAGACCCACTTCCTGCGCTAGATGTTAAAAGCCCAAAAATGATTTGTACAATAACTAAGGAACTAAGGGCAGAAATATATAATTTTGCTTTCCATTTCACTTGTTTTTTAACAATGGTTTTCAATGAAATATTAGTCAAAGATTGCATCAATATCACTTCCTTTTTTACTTGTTAGATACTTGCACACTTCACTTGCTGTAAGGGATGATATCGTGATGCCTTTTGCTCGAAGTATTTCTTCTGAGACGAATAAATTACTAGCATCTATTATTGCTGAGGTCATCCCTGCCATAATCTTTTGAGCGTATACTTCCGTCTCAGAGAGCAGTTCTGCAAGTGCATCGCTTGGTCCACTAAGTGATATAAGCTGTTCCTTAAATTCATCTAACGGTGCGTGGGCAATGATAGAGCCTTCATCTATTAATATAATTTCTTCTAAAATAGATTCCATCTCTTGCAGATGGTGACTAGTAATTAAAAATGTTCGTGGAAAGGCTAGGTATTCCTTTAAAATCGCCCTGTAAAAATCTGTACGAATCACTTCGTCCATACCATTCATCGGTTCGTCTAAAATTGTCAGTGCACAGCGGCTTACTAATCCGTAAACAAGGTTAAAGGTTGCTAATTGACCTTTAGATAATTGCTGATGCTTTGCTGTGAGATCTATACCTGCATATTCGAGCATGCGATAGGCTAACTCATTTTGCCAATTAGGATAAAAATCAGCGCCCATCTTTAGAATATCTTCGAGTGACAAATAATCAGAAAAGCTTAATTGATCATCGATATAAATCATATTGGCAGCAGTATGAATATTATTAAAGGGATTTTCATTAAACACTTTGCATGATCCAGTTGTAGGTTTTAGATAGCCAGCAAAAATATTAAGTAGTGTCGACTTACCGGCACCGTTGCGACCAATAATGCCGATAATTTTCTCTGCATCAATAGCGCAGGTTACGCGCTGTAGTGCATTACGTCCAAAGCTTTTAGATAGCTCCTCACATTGAATAATATTCATTCCAATCCCTCCTGTGTTTTTCGAATAAGCACTAGCAATTCTTCATCAGATACAAGTAAACGTTTTGCCTCTAATACGATCTCTTGTGCCATTTTCGTCAATATTTCGTTTCGACGTTTCAATAAAATTCGTTCCTTTGCATCCGTAGCGACAAACATACCTAACCCCCGTTTTTTATATAAAAGTTGCTCTTCAAGTAAAATTGTCAGCCCTTTACCAGCTGTAGCAGGATTTATATTGAATAATTCAGCTAGCTGGTATTGTGAATAGACCTTCGCGTCTGTCTGTAATCGATCTGCGATGATTTCGTGCTGTAGCCATTCAGCAATTTGAATATAAATTGGTGTTGTACCATCTAGATGAACGTGCATCGAAAAACCCCCTTTCATTCCTATGTGACACAGTGCATTAGTGTTGTAATGTACTGTATATTGAAAACTGGAAAATGTCAATATGAAATGAAATTTTTGACAAAAATTATTTCGGAAGGATTAAGTGAAATTGAAAAAGATCTCTCTGGAAAAGGAATAAATGAAATATGTAGTTTGGATTTTTAGGGGCTAATCACCGAAAGTTGGGCTTAAAGAGCATTGGAATAAAGTGTCCTTGGGATAGCGGCATAAAAGTGATAAAATATTTTCTTGTATAGAATGTTAATTAATGTTAGGCGACTTTTAGACAGTTACTTGAATGATAAGCAGAGAGTAATGAAAGGTGCTATAATATTAATTACTAGAATATGGAGAAATGGGGGGCGACGAAATGGAAGTATTTATCGGCAGACAGCCTATTTTTAACCTTCATGAACAAGTCGTTGCGTATGAATTATTATATCGTAGCAAAAACGTAAATGCTTTTCCGATAGTCGATCCAGATGCTGCAACAATCGATGTACTAGTAAACTCATTTCTTTCAATTGGCATTGAAGAGGTAACAAAAGGTAAACCTAGTTTTGTTAATTTTACAGAAAACTTACTTAAGAGTTCCTTAAATGAATTTTTAAATCCATCACAAGTTGTTATTGAGATTTTAGAGAATGTCCCTATTACAACTCAGTTAGTCGAGAGAGTTATTGAGCTAAAATCATATGGATTTCAAATTGCATTAGATGATTTTATTTTGGATGATAAAGTACAAATTTATGATGAGTTATTTCCTTATATCGATTTTATAAAAGTTGATTTTTTAGTATCACCGTTATTGGAGCGCATGGAAATTGAAAATAAAGTGAAAGAAAATTTCCCTCACATAAAACTACTGGCTGAGAAGGTTGAAACACGTAATCAATTTGAAGTGGCAAAGCATTCTGGCTATGAATTATTTCAAGGCTATTTTTTTGAACAACCTCAAATCATTACAGCTACCGATATACCTGCTAATACTATTCAATATTTATATATTATTACGCTATTAAAAGAAGAGGAACCGAATATACAATTATTAGCTGATAATATCGAGCGTGATATTTCTTTAACGTATAAATTATTGCAAATGGTAAATAACTCAGAGCTACGGTCTAAATCCAAGGTACGTTCGATAAAACAAGCAATTATATTACTTGGCGTTTCAAATTTACAAAAGTGGATTTATTTATTGGCAATGCGAGAAATTGATAGAAATGCTGAAAATGATCTTTTTAAAGAAGTCATGCGTACTTCTTTATTTAGAGCAAAGGTTTGTGAGAAATTAGCCAAGCTTTCCTATAAGAAAAACTTCTCTGAATATTTTTTAGTCGGGATGTTTTCGTTGATAGACACTTTGTTGCAGAGACCGCTGGATGTTATTTTACAGCAGCTACCTTTTTCAGAAGAAATAACAGAAACGATTTTAGGTAATCAAACTGAAATGACACCTTATTTGGAATTCAGTATTGCGTTAGGTAAATTAGATTGGACCACTTTAGAAAATTTAGCTCCACAGCTCAATATGAATTTCACAAATATTGATCTTTTATACAATGAAGCAATGGAGTGGGCAGAAAAATCTTTATAAAACAAGGATTTGTTTTTATCTTCAATGTCCTGTAGTGGGATTTATAGTTACGTATATATTTTAGTGAAAAGTCAAAAATAAGCTATTTTAAAATTCTTTTTAAAATAGCTTATTTTTTATGTTTCTATTGGTCGCATCTTTTGTAGTAGGGGATGACATTTGTTAAAACTTATGCTAGGTATATAATTGATTGGAGTGGAGACTGGGCGACTCCTAGGGGTCAGATTATACCCGCGAGTGAAGGCACATTAGACACCCCAGGAAGCTTTGCTCTGCGCGTAAGCGGAGTGTCAGCAACGAATTGCCCTGTTGGAACAGAAATCAACCACACGTTATGGTGATGAACTCATGTTTCCTTCATCAAGGCGAAGTTCTCAATGCGAATACTATTTGCTATAATCATCTCGTATTTAAAAGATTCTGATAGTTGAAGTGGGTGGGGAAATGAGTCGAATTCGTGGTGTAAGGGAAAGCATTGTGGAGTATATGTACGTCATCGTAGGAGCAGCAATTATTGCTATTGGCTTTAATGTATTTTTACTGCCAAATCAAGTAGCTTCTGGCGGAGTAAGTGGGATTAGTACAATTTTACACGGTTTATTTGGTTGGAATCCAGGCTTTATCCAATATGCATTCAATATTCCATTATTTATAGCAGGTGTAGTCGTACTTGGGAAAAAATTTGGAATCAAATCGTTTATTGGAACAATAACATTACCGTTTATTGTATTACTAACGAATAGTTGGGGGCCTTGGACAGATAATCCTTTACTCGGTGCACTTTTTGGGGGAATTGTGGTCGGTTTAGGAATAGGACTTGTCTTTAAGGGGAATACTTCTACTGGTGGCACTGATTTACTAGCACAAATAATTACAAAGTATAGCGGCATATCGCTTGGTACAAGCGTACTTTTAATTGATGGGATTATCGCGATTAGTGCAGCAATTGTTTTTGACTTAGAGAAAGGTTTGTATGCCCTAATTGGACTTTATGTTACTACAAAAACGATTGATATTATTCAGCTCGGCTTAAGTCAGTCTAAAATGGTTTACATTATTACGATGAAACAAGATGAAGTACGTGATGCCATTTATGCCGAGATTGATCGGGGAGTGACAAAGTTGCCTGCTATAGGTGGTTATACAAGTGAAGCACGACCAGTGCTCATGGTTGTTGTTTACCAAACAGAATTCACAAAGCTGAAACAACTCATTAAAAACGTTGACCCATCAGCGTTTGTTATCGTTTCTGATGCTTATGAGGTGTTAGGAGAAGGTTTCAAACGTGCATAATTTTGGTATAATGTCGGGGAAAGATACTTATTTACTTTTAGGAGGGGCCCTAATGAAAAAGGCAATGTTAACTTTAGCGATTGGTTCAGCAATCTTCTTAGCTGCTTGTGGCGGAGGTAAAACAACTTCAACTGAAGGTTCAAAAACTGCTACTCCAAATGGCGAAACAATTGCTATGAAATCTTGTATCGCTTGCCATGGTAGCGAGCTACAAGGCCAAAATAATGCACCAAAAATTAGCGATGTAGGCTCTCGTTTAACAGAAAAAGAAATTTTAGATGTTATTGAAAATGGTAAAGGTACAATGCCTCCAGGTGTTGTTAAAGGTGCCGATGCAGAAGCAGTTGCCAAATGGTTAGCTACTCAAAAATAAAACGAAATGAAACTAGCGGGCTGGAGAACCGCTAGTTTTTTATATTTTGTAGATTTCTTAGTCAGGGCAGACAGAGTGTAAATACATTTCTTTTATACATAGACATGCTAAAATAAGGTGAAACTGCAATCATTAGGCTGATTGCTAGTTAACTTAAACATATTCGATTCCTTTGAATGGAGGCTACTAAACATTGGTCGTAGTATTAACAAGAGACGTTATGGAGAAATTTAAGTTAGAACTATTAGCTGGTGAGGAAGGAATAGGAAGAACGATTGTTACTAGTGATATTTCAAGACCTGGGCTCGAGATGGCGGGCTATTTTACGCATTATCCTGCAAACCGAGTGCAATTGCTAGGAAAAACAGAACTATCCTTTTTTGAAATGCTGCCTTCAGATGTGAAACTGGAGCGCATGCGTCTTCTATGTTCGCAGGATACACCAGCTATTATTATTTCTCGTGATTTAGAGGTACCTAAGGAACTTATACAGGCGTCTAATGAAAAACATGTACCTGTATTTAAAACGCATATGACAACAACGAAATTTTCGAGTAGGCTAACTAACTATTTAGAAGGTCGCTTAGCACCAATGACTGCTGCTCACGGAGTTTTAGTTGATGTATACGGCATCGGTGTGCTAATTATCGGAAAAAGTGGTGTAGGGAAAAGTGAAACAGCACTAGAGCTTGTCAAGAAGGGGCACCGTTTAGTGGCTGATGATTGTGTTGAGATTCGTCAAGAATCAGAGAATTTTTTAATTGGGAGTCCACCTCCTCTTTTAGAACACTTACTCGAAATTCGAGGCATTGGTATTATCGATATTATGACACTTTTTGGAGCAAGTGCGGTACGACCGTACAAGCGTATCACATTAGTTATCGAATTAGAAATATGGGATCCAGAAAAAGTATATGATCGTCTAGGTTTAGAGGAAGAAAAAATGAAAATCATTGATACGGAATTAACAAAGTTAACGATTCCTGTAAGACCTGGACGTAACGTGTCTGTTATTATTGAAGTAGCAGCAATGAACTATCGTTTGAAAAAGATGGGTGTTAATGCAGCCGAGGAGTTTTCTAGACGATTAGATGAAGTCATTTCATCAGCAGATGAATTGGACGACTAATCGTTTTTACCTTTTTCAGCGAGTATTTTTGTACCGAAAGCGTAGCGACAGGTACCGCTAAAATAGAGGAACTGAGGCTAAAAACTTCACATCCTATGAAAACGCCTAAGTGTCCAATATCGTGTTGGCCTAAGCAATCGATGTCACGGAAATCGAAAAGTTCTTTGTACAAGCACAAAGTCGATTCCGGACGGAATTATGCTGAGGCATTAGAATTTTTTTGCAAATGTAATGAATTGAGAGGAGTATAAGATGGACTTGTTATTATTAGAAATTAATCCGATTGCTTTCCATTTAGGACCTATCCCTGTTCGATGGTATGGGTTACTAATCGTATCGGGTATTATTTTAGCTTATGTTGTAGGACAAAGAGAGGCTGTGAAGAGAGGCTTACCCGAGGATTTTCTTGCGGACTTATTACTATGGGCTGTTCCTATATCTATAATTTGTGCACGTATTTACTATGTTACGATGCGTTGGGATTATTATAGCGAAAACCCTGGGAAGATTATTGAAATTTGGAATGGTGGTATCGCTATTCACGGTGCTCTTATTGGTGCATTTTTGACAGCTTACATATTCACTCGTAGAAGAAATATTAGCTTTTTACGAGTAGCGGATATTGCAGCACCGAGTATTTTAATTGGGCAAATAATTGGCCGATGGGGAAATTTTATGAACCAGGAAGCTTATGGTGGTCCAGTATCACGTGAATTTTTAGAACATCTCATGCTACCGGATTGGATTATTAATCAAATGTATGTTGAAGAATTAGGGACATATGTACATCCTACTTTTTTATATGAATCCATCTGGAACTTTATTGGGCTAATAATTTTATTAGTTTTACGCAAAGTAAATTTAAATCGTGGTGAACTATTCTTCAGCTATTTAATTTGGTATTCGATCGGTCGCTTTTATATTGAAGGCATGCGTACTGATAGTCTATATTTAGTAGGAGATTTACGCTCTGCTCAGGTTGTTTCAATCCTAGGTATTGTAGTAGGGCTTGGCGCGATTATTTACCGTCGTATAAAAGAAAAACCTGCCGTAAAGTATTTAGATAATAAATAAGGGGTGCAAAGCATGACTTTAAAGGCATTACTATTTGATTTTGATGGTACATTACTTAATACAAATGATTTAATCATTCAAACATTTATGCATGTTTTAAACGAGCGATTTCCCGGGCAATATTCGCCAAAAGATTGTCTGAAATTTCTCGGACCATCCTTAAAACAGACATTTTCTGACATTGCTCCTGGTGAAGAGGAAGCAATGATTGCTAAATATCGTGAATATAATGAATTACATCACGATGAGCTTGTCACTCAATATCCTGAAGTCGTATCTACTTTAGAGCAATTAAAGGCAATGGGCATCAAGTTAGCGATTGTATCTACAAAACGTAATAAGATGATAGATCGGGGTCTGTCCGTACTAGGTGCAAGTCATTTATTTGACATTCGTATTGGCACGGATGATGTAAAAAATGTAAAGCCTGACCCAGAACCAGTTTTGCTTGCGCTTGAACGTCTTGGTGTAAACAAGGAAGAGGCCATTATGATTGGCGATAATTCTCATGATATTATGGCTGGGCACAACGCTGGAGTTAGAGCAGCTGGTGTCGCATGGGCTTTTAAAGGTGAGGAATACTTACAGCAATTCAAGCCGGAATATATGCTGCATCATATGATGGATTTATTTGAAATTGTGAAAGCGGGGTAAGTAAATGGCACGTAAAACAGAACGCTACCGTGTCGAAGGAGCAAACTCGCTTTGGAATATTTATGATACGGTGTCCTTTTGGAAGGTGATGAAGTGTTTCGTTGTCATTCAAATTGGACGCTTCACACCATTTTTACGTGTGAAAAACTGGCTCTATCGATCTTTTTTAAAAATGGAGATTGGTGACCAAACTTCCATAGCTTTAATGGTGATGCCAGATACAATGTTTCCAGAACGTATTCATATCGGTGATAATACCGTTATAGGCTTCAGTACGACTATTTTGGCGCATGAATATTTAATAGAGGAATATCGCCTTGGAGATGTTCATATTGGCAATGAAGTAATGGTTGGCGCCAATTCAACGATACTACCAGGTGTTACGATAGGTGACGGTGCGATTGTGTCAGCTGCAACCCTTGTGCATAAGGATGTGCCAGCTGGCTGTCTAGCAGGCGGTAATCCTATGCAAATAATTTATACAGCTGAACAAATGGCGGAGCGCAAACGCAATGAAGTAGTGGAATGGTGCGCGCCGAAAAAATAATAACAACTACACTGTGCATGCTTTACTGTGCACAGTTTTTTTGTTGAAAAGTAGGACTCTCCGGCAAAAAGAGGGGTTGATTTTCCGTTCCGACTGGGCGCTTTATCGCTGCCGCTTCGCTTTCGCAGAAGGCAAAGCTTCCTGAGGGGTCCTTTTAGTTTATCGGAACACTTTTATAATTTATCCCCCAACTTTTGAATTTTATCGACTAACTTTCATGTTTTATCACTCAACTTCTAAATTTTATCGACATCCGACACACGAAGCCTTTACTCGCATGATTCGCTATACAAAGGGAATCAAAAATGTACTTGGTTATTTATTTCAATGTTTATACAAACTTGCTTTGCTGAATACGTTTTAATTTATTTATTTTCGAGTATAATTAACAGAATAATCAGTATTGAAATTATTTGATAATTTAGGTGAGTTGCATTGACTAGCGAGAAGAAATAAGTTAGAATTCTTTCATAATCTAATTCTCTAATACTCTAGTGAGTTAAAGTGGAACGTGAGGAAGTGTTAAAATTGTCGTCGATTAAAATGTTTGAAAAACCACTTGGAATGCGCGATACATTTCCGCAAATTTTTGAAAAGGTAGAGGCTGTAAGAAATACAGGGCGAGAGTTTTTATGCAGAAGAGGCTATGAATTTATTAAAACGCCTGCAGTCGAGTATTTTGATACAGTTGGCAAAGCATCCGCGATAGCCAATGCGCAATTATTTAAATTAGTAGATGGCCAGGGCAACACGTTAGTACTACGACCTGATATGACAACACCGATTGCACGAGTAGCAACATCAAAATTATTAAAAGAGATGATTCCCTTACGCCTTGCTTATTTTGCTAGTGTCTTTCGCGCACAGGAAGCGGAAGGTGGACGCCCAGCAGAATTTGATCAGATGGGAATTGAGTTAATTGGAGACAATTCCGTATATGCGGATGCTGAGGTTATTGTGACAGCAATGGAGTTATTACAGCAATTGGGATTAACGAAATTTAAAGTGACGATCGGACATGCGGGTATATTAAATTGCATTTTACAAGATTATACAGAAAGCATTGATCAACAAAATATACTTCGGACGCTACTTGTACAACGCAATTACGTAGGGTTTGAAGACGCGGTAGAATCATTTAATTTACCTAAAACAAAATCTGATGCATTATTGCAATTTATTGAAGAAGCAATGCATTTAAAAGAAATTCAAGATATTGAAAAATATGTGCGAAAAAATGACGCATTAGAATATATGCAACAGCTCGCTAAGCTACTTGAAATGGCAAACTTAGCGGATTATGTAGCCTTTGATTTTACACTTTCTAGCCACATGAGTTATTACACAGGCATGTTATTTGAAGTGTTTGCAACCGGCAGTGGTTTTCCATTAGGCAATGGGGGACGCTATGACGGATTGCTGGAGGTATTTGGCTCAAAAGTAGGTGCTACAGGATTTAGTATTCGTGTTGACCGCCTATTAGAAACAATTGATGCCCAATCTCATGAACGACAAGAAGCTACAGTCGTACTATTTGAGGAAGAACAATTTGAAGCGGCTCTTACGAAAGTACAGACGCTACGTGTACCCGGTAAACAGGTTACCTTACAGTTAAGGAGTAGCCTTGTCGATGAAGAAGCTTTTTTAGCACACTTTACAGAAGTAGTTGTGGTGGGACAGGAGGGCGTTGACGGTGAATGAATTAACGATTGCTATGCCGAAGGGACGCATATTTGACGAGGCATATGAAATGCTTTTAGAAGCTGGCTTTAATTTACCAGAAGAAGTCGAAATGTCTCGTAAATTAATGCTTGAAATTCCAGAAGAAAAAATACGTTTTATACTAGCAAAGCCAATGGATGTTCCTGTTTATGTTGAGCACGGTGTAGCGGATATTGGTATTGCCGGGAAGGATGTTTTGTTAGAACAGCAACGAGAAGTGCATGAATTGCTGGATTTAAAAATAAGTACTTGTTATATCGCATCAGCAGGCTTACCTGATACGACGATGAATGAAATTGCACCAAGAATAGCGACGAAATATCCTAATATTGCAATGAAATATTATAAGGGTATTGGAGAGCAGGTTGAAATTATTGAGCTAAATGGATCGATTGAATTGGCGCCCATGATTGGCTTGGCAGATCGAATTGTTGATATTGTTTCAACGGGCCGGACATTGAAAGAAAATGGCTTAGTGAAGTATGAATTTATTACAGACGTATCATCACGCTTAATTGCCAACCCAGTAAGCTATCGCATGAAGAGCGATCGTATTATCGATCTTGTGAAACGTTTGAAAAAATGCGTTAAATAAAAATGTCAACTGTCTGGAAGAGGCACATTCCTAGATTTAAAGGAGATTAATCCTATGAAAATAGTAAAGCTAGAAAAAGGTATTTCCTTAAAACGACCACTGGAAGGTGGAAATGAAGAACAGTTAAAGATTGTACGTCAAGTATTGAAAGATGTTCGCGCACAGGGTGACACAGCCATACGTTTTTATACAGAAAAATGGGATGGCTTTGCCCCTGACTATTTACGCGTAACGAAGAAAGAGATAGAAGAGGGCGCTAATACAATTGATCAACAGCTTTATGCTGATTTAACAGAAGCTGCTCAAAACATTCGCCTTTATCATGAGCAGCAAAAACGTGCAGGTTATCGCTTGGAACTGACAGATGGTTCATGGCTTGGACAACGCATTACGGCTCTCGATGCAGTTGGTCTTTATGTTCCTGGTGGTACAGCAGCATACCCTTCTTCGGTCTTGATGAACGTTATTCCTGCACAAGTTGCTGGTGTCCAGCGCATTGTTATGACATCTCCAGCAGGTCGCGATGGAAAATTACCTCCAGGTGTGCTTGCTGCAGCGCATATTTTAGGAGTAGAAGAAATATACAAAATCGGTGGAGCTCAGGCGATTGCAGCTCTTGCGTATGGTACAGAGACTATTTCTCCAGTTGATAAAATTACGGGTCCAGGAAATATTTTTGTAGCATTAGCAAAACGTGAAGTGTTTGGTGAGGTAGCCATTGACATGATTGCAGGACCAAGTGAAATTGCCGTGTTAGCAGACGATACAGCATTTGCTGATGAAATCGCGGCCGATCTTTTATCGCAGGCTGAACACGATAAATTAGCTTGTGCCATTTTAGTAACGACTTCTGAGCAATTGGCTATAAAAGTAGCTAATGAAGTGGAGAAGCAATTAACGATTTTACCACGTGAAGAGGTAGCACGTGCATCGATAGAAAACTTTGGTGTCATTTATGTGGCTGAAACGATGGTAGATGCCGTAGATGCCATTAATTCGCTAGCGCCTGAGCATTTAGAAATTGTCACAAAAAATGCGGAGGCTGTAGCTGAGCAAGTACGACATGCAGGGGGGATTTTCATTGGCCGTTATAGCTCTGAACCAGTTGGTGATTACTTTGCAGGGACAAATCATGTGCTGCCAACGAATAGCACTGCACGCTTTGCAAGTGGCTTAAATGTCGATGATTTTGTGAAAAAATCGAGCGTCGTTTTTTATAGTGAAAAAACTTGGGCAGAAAACGCACCGAAAATTGCACGCCTAGCACGTATGGAAGGCTTAGAGGGTCATGCGCGTGCAGTGGAATCACGTGGCTGGGAAAAGGGGTAATACAATGACTGAAAAGAAACGATATGCAAAAGTTGAACGTACAACAAATGAAACGCAAATTTCTGTAGCAATCGATTTAGATGGTGAAGGGAAAGCAAATATTAAAACAGGTGTTGGCTTTATGGATCACATGCTTGACCTATTTATTAAACATGGGCTTTTTGATGGGACGATAGAAGCGAATGGTGATACGTATATAGATGATCATCATACAACAGAAGATCTAGGAATTGTCTTAGGCCAAGCTATTCGTGAAGCGCTCGGTGATAAAAAAGGAATAAAGCGTTACGGCACAGCATTTGTGCCAATGGATGATGCACTTGCACAGGTCGTTGTAGATTGCTCCAATCGTCCTCACTTAGAATATCGTGTGCCACAGTTGAAGGAAAAGGTCGGTAGTTTCGATACTGAATTAGTACATGAATTTTTGTGGAAGTTTGCACTCGAGGCTCGGATGAATGTTCATGTGATTGTACCTTATGGCCATAATACACATCATATTATTGAAGCTATTTTTAAGGCGTTAGCACGTGCCATTGACGCAGCAGTGGAAATCGATCCACGTGTTAAAGGTGTACCATCGACTAAGGGGCTGTTAACGTGAAAATAGGTGTTATTGATTATGGAATGGGGAATTTATTTAGCGTTGAACAAGCATTAAAACGACTTGGCTGTGAGGTTGTTGTTACGGCTAACGACACAGTGCTAGACGCAACAGATGCACTGTTGCTTCCTGGTGTTGGAGCGTTTCCTGATGCCATCAAACGTTTAGCTGAAACGAATTTAGATCAATATTTACACAAGGTGAAAGCAGAAAATCGACCACTTCTCGGAATTTGCTTAGGCATGCAATTATTATTTGAGCAAAGTGAAGAAGTGTCCCCAACGAAGGGGCTGGGTTTTTTTAAAGGCAGCATTAAACGATTTACTGGTGACAGCGCTGGGCAAACGTATCGAGTGCCGCATATGGGATGGAATGAGCTCGTCGTGACAAAGCATCCTTCTTGGTTAAATGGTGAAGTAACGGCAAAACATGTTTATTTTGTGCACTCATTTTATGCAACTGATATCGAGGAAACGGAGCTTGTCGCTTATGCGGATTATCATGGTATTAAAGTTCCTGGCATTGTGGCAAATGGCTCTATTACGGGCATGCAGTTCCATCCTGAAAAGTCAGGCGAACTAGGTGTTCATTTATTAGAGCAATGGTTGAAGGGGGTGGCATCATGTTAACAAAGCGCATTATTCCATGTCTTGATGTGAAAGAGGGACGTGTTGTCAAAGGTGTACAGTTTGTGTCTTTACGTGATGCGGGTGACCCAGTTGAGCTTGCTAAGTTTTATGATGAGCAAGGGGCAGATGAGCTTGTGTTTCTAGATATTTCAGCATCACATGAAGGACGTGAAACAATGGTGGATGTCGTACGGCAAACTGCAGCTACATTAGCCATCCCATTCACAGTAGGTGGTGGAATTCGAACGTTAGATGATATGAAACGTATTTTACGTGCAGGTGCCGATAAAGTATCAGTGAATACTTCTGCTTTAGAGCGTCCAGAGCTTATTAAAGAAGGTTCTGACTTTTTTGGCGCACAATGTATTGTTGTAGCTATTGATGCCTGCTATAGCGAAGAAGATGCCACGTGGATGGTTTATACGCATGGGGGCCGAAACAAAACAACATGGCGAGCAACTGAATGGGCGAAGGAAGCGGTTCGCTTAGGTGCAGGTGAAATTTTATTAACGAGTATGAATCAGGACGGTGAGAAATCCGGTTTTGATTTAGCGTTAACAAAAGCTGTGAGAGAGGCTGTGACAGTTCCTGTTATTGCAAGCGGCGGTGCAGGGAATGCCGAACATTTTTATGAGGTATTAGCTGAAGGTATCGATGCAGATGCAGCACTTGCAGCATCCATCTTCCATTATAAAGAAACGAGCGTAGCACAAGTAAAAGAATACTTACGTGAAAAAGGAGTGACAGTAAGATGATTGACAGCATTAAATTTGATGAAAAAGGTCTTGTCACTGCGGTTGTACAAGATGCAAATACAAAAGAAGTACTAACTGTAGCGTATATGAATAAAGAATCTCTAGAAAAAACGCTTGAATCAGGAGAAACATGGTTTTTCTCACGTTCACGTCAAGAGCTCTGGCACAAAGGGGCAACGAGTGGTCATACGCAAAAAGTGGTATCTATCAAGGCGGACTGTGATGGTGACGCATTAATTGTGGAAGTAATTCCTGCTGGACCGGCTTGTCATACTGGAACAACTTCTTGCTTTACGGAGATTATTCAGCACAATGCCAAGGTCGGATCTGTTGAGATTCTTTCTAAACTCGTAAAGGTCATTGAAAAGCGCGAGCAAGAAATGCCAGAAGGGGCGTATACTACATATTTGTTCGATAAAGGAATCGATAAAATTTGTAAAAAGGTTGGAGAAGAAGCAACTGAAGTTGTCATAGGTGCAAAAAATCGCGATGCAGAAGAAGTGAAATGGGAGGCTGCCGATTTAATGTATCACTTACTAGTATTACTGCAAGAGCAAAAAGTAAGTATTTATGACGTGTTACATGTGTTAGAAAAACGTCACGAGGAGAAATAACGGCATATTGCTTATTGTATGTTATAATAGAAGTTACTGTGTAAAGGAACGTATAATACGTTCCTTATTTCTTGTTTCGGAGGAAATATTTTGGAAAAGAAACGTCAAAAAGAGACTCAAACGAATATAGTGTCGTTCATTCCAACAGGCGACTATTATTATAAAAAATCAATTCAAGCAATGAATAGCGGACAAATGAATAAAGCCTATAAATATTTACAGCGAGCAGTTGATTTAAGCCCTGATGATCCGATGATTTTATTACAATTAGCGATAATAGAGTTAGAGGGTCAACGTTTCGAGGAAGCGTATGATCTACTTCGTCGTGCTTATCAAATAGATAAAGACAATCCAGAAATTATTTTTTACATGGCAGAGGTTTCAGGATGTATTGGGATCATACATGATGCTAAACGTTTTGCAGAGCAATATTTACAAATAGAGCCAGAAGGTGCCTATGCAGATGAAGCTGCTGAAATATTAGAGTTTGTTGATTTTGAGCAGGATGATTTTGAGGAGCTTGAAGGTTCAGCTGAAGATTTATATCGGCAAGAACAGGCGAGACGCTGTATGGAAAAGGGAGATTTCCCTGAAGCTATTAAAATGCTAGAAAACTTAATTGAAGATAGACCAGATTTTTGGTCGGCTTATAATAACTTAGCCCTTGCCTATTTTTATGTGGGTGAAGCAGAACAAGCGAAAGCGCTGCTAAACACTGTATTACGTGAAAATAAAGGGAATTTACATGCACTATGTAATTTAACGGTTATCGCATACTATGAAAAAAATGAAGAAGATTTAAAGGATCTTTTAGAAATACTTGTGAAAATTCAACCATACTTATGGGAACATCGCTACAAGCTGGGTGCAACATTAGCGCTCGTTGGACAATATGATTTAGCATTTAAATGGTTACGTAGCATGCAGAAAAGAGGCTATGTAGGCGATGCTGGCTTTTACTTTTGGTTATCACATGCCGCTTATTTCTCAGGACATGAAGAAATTTCAAAAAGTACATGGGAGCAGCTACTTGAGCTAGATCCCGATAAAGAAGGCTTTGAACCTTGGCGTCAAGAAGAAAACAATTATTCACTTGATGCATTAGAACATGACCGTGATTATATTGTAGAAAAGCTAGAGAGCGAGTATACAAGTGAACGCATATTTGGTTTGTTTTTATTAAGCTGTACAGCACATAAACAGGAAATTATTGCGCATCCAAAATGGATAGATGTTGACCAATTTAATGCGTATGAAAAGCTATTCCTCGCTTATGCACTAGGACATCAATTTGATATGAAAAACAAAGTAGAGGCTAGCTTTATACGAGCAGTAAGTGTGCCAGAAATTTTACTAGAACAGTATGATAAGCTAACGACATTAATTGCACCAATGTTCCAAATGTGGTTTGTGCTTTGCGAGCAAGCATTGATGAACAATTATCGTTTTACAAATCCAGCAGCTATTGCAGGAGCAAATGATTATTTATTCCGTTCTTCCCGAATGCTCAAGGTGACAAAAAAAGAAATCGCTCAGCAATACGGAGTGTCAGTGTCAACTTTATCGAAGTATATTGAAGAGATTTTAATGTTCTTACCAGACACTCATAATTAGACCGTGAGCAACATAGTTGAATAACTTTTTACTTTCACATACGATGAACATACTAACATTATTATAAAAAAGTAAAAAATCTGTTTAGGGGGAAGTATTTATGTCAGAAGAAAAAATTTATGATGTAGTAATAATTGGTGCAGGTCCTGCTGGGATGACTGCTGCTGTTTACACATCACGTGCCAACCTTTCAACTTTAATGATTGAACGTGGGATCCCTGGCGGACAAATGGCAAATACAGAAGAAGTAGAAAACTATCCTGGGTTTGATACAATTCTAGGGCCTGAGCTATCTACAAAAATGTTCGATCATGCTAAAAAATTCGGTGCAGAGTATGCATATGGCGACGTAACTGAAATTATTGATGGTGAGGAATATAAAACAATAAAATCAGGTACTAAAGAATATAAAACACGTGCAATTATTCTTTCTACAGGTGCCGAATATAAAAAAATGGGCGTGCCTGGCGAAAAAGAACTTGGAGGCCGTGGTGTCAGCTATTGTGCAGTATGTGATGGTGCATTCTTCAAGCAAAAAAATCTTGTTGTCGTAGGTGGCGGGGATTCTGCTGTTGAAGAAGGCGTTTATTTAACTCGCTTCGCTGATAAAGTAACAATTGTACACCGACGTGATAAATTACGTGCACAAAAAATTCTCCAAGATCGTGCCTTTGCTAATGAAAAAATTGATTTCATTTGGAATGCAACAGTGAAGGAAATTAATGAGGCTAACGGTAAAGTTGGAAGTGTAACATTACAATCAACTGTAGATGGTACAGAATCTAATTTTGCTACTGATGGCGTATTCGTATACATTGGTATGCTTCCATTAACAAAACCATTTGAGTCTCTAGGCATTTTAAATGATGCTGGTTATATTGTGACAAATGATAATATGGAAACGACAGTACCAGGTATCTTCGCAGCTGGAGATGTACGTGAAAAATCACTTCGTCAAATCGTTACAGCAACAGGGGACGGAAGTATTGCAGCACAAGCAGTACAGCACTATGTGGAAGAATTATTAGAAAAAATTAATGCTTAATAGTGGATCATTGAAAAGGGCAATCTCCTTTCAAAATGGGTGTGCATATTTTAGTAGAATGCCCAAGATCAATATTTTGAGGTAAAAAATACAATTTTAATACGGTCTTAATATAGTTGTAACTTGAATGACATATAAAAGGTGTAATATATAAATTGTAATTAGCAATCCCCCTTTTATTTTGTTAAGTAGGTTGTTTCCATCAATTAGGTGGAGCAGCCTATTTTTGTTGTGAACGGAAATTTTTATGACTGAGTTTCATATGTTTGAGTAAAGGTTAAAAACAGTATCGATAAAGTTAAAATTGCAAATGACGTAAAGTTTAGAATTGAGGACAAACCTTGTTTGGTCTTGCTATAATAAAAGGTAGAATGCAAAAGAGATTAGAGGTGTGCCTATGCAAAGAATTGCAAATTTAATAGCCGTAAAAGACGGTCAAGTGTTATTACTTCAGAAGCCGAGACGTGGCTGGTACGTAGCTCCTGGCGGTAAAATGGAGAGCGGTGAATCGATTTATGAGGCTGCAGTACGGGAGTTTAAAGAAGAAACAAATGTCACACCAATAAATGCTCATTTAAAGGGTGTTTATACAATGGTTATTAAAGAAAATAATGAGGTAGTGGACGAATGGATGCTTTATACATTTGTTGCAAAGGATGTAGAAGGAGTACCGTTTAAAGAAACTAGAGAAGGCGAACTTGCATGGCACCCAGTAGAGGATTTGAAACATTTGCCAATGGCTGAAGGTGATCGAACAAACTTACAATTTGCTATCTCACAATCAGGCATTCAGTACGGTACATTTGAATACACAACTGAATTTGAATTACTTCATGAGAAAATACAAATATCAATCGAACAATAAAGGAGCTGCATGACAGTGGTGGTTGAAGGACCAAAAGGTACAAGTGAATTGGTTATTATTACAGGAATGTCTGGAGCTGGGAAAACAGTAGCTATTCAAAGCTTTGAGGATTTAGGGTATTACTGTATTGATAATTTACCACCAGCGTTACTTACAACATTTTTAACCTTACTAAGGGATTCGGGTAAAAATATTACACGTATAGCAGCTGTCATGGATATGCGTGGTGGCGACTTTTTTGATTCTCTTATCGGCGCTCTCGACCATATTCTTAAAGAAGGTGACATCGTTGCACGTATTTTATTTTTAGATGCAGATGATGCAGCTTTAGTTAGACGTTATAAAGAGACAAGACGTGCACATCCATTGGCTGTAAATGGTTTACCATTAGATGGCATTAAACAAGAACGTAAGCTTTTATCCGAAGTAAAAGGTCGCGCTAAATTTGTCTATAATACATCTAATATGAAGCCTAAAGAGCTACGTGAAAAAATCGCTAAAGAATTTGCCAGCGATGCTGATAATATTTTCTCGGTAAATATTATGTCTTTCGGATTTAAACATGGTATGCCGATAGATGCCGACTTAGTTTTTGATGTCCGTTTTTTGAAAAATCCATATTATGTAGAAGAGTTACGCCCCAAAACGGGTTTACAAACGGAGGTATCTTCTTATGTTTTGGCACTTGAGGATACGCAAACACTTATTCAAAAACTAACGGATTTGTTTGAATTTATGATTCCGCTCTATAGACAAGAGGGCAAATCACAACTTGTCATTGCCTTTGGATGTACTGGAGGACAGCATCGTTCAGTAACATTAGCAGAGTATTTTGGGGCATATTTAGCTGGAAAGGAAAATACTGTTATTACACATCGTGACATCAATCGTAGAAAGGATTGAGTGAATGGGAAAGAAGCGAACAAAGCTTGTTGTAATTGGTGGTGGTACGGGGCTTTCTACGTTACTACGAGGACTCAAGCACCACCCATTTGATATTACTGCAATTGTGACAGTAGCAGATGATGGTGGTTCTTCAGGACGTTTACGAGATGACTATGATATTCCACCACCTGGTGATGTCCGTAATGTGATCGCGGCGTTATCGGATGTTGAGCCGCTTGTAGAGCAAATGTTTCAATACCGATTTTCTGCATCAGAAGATTTACGTGGGCATTCATTAGGTAATTTAATGCTGACTGCTTTAACAGATATTACCGGGGATTTTAACCATGCTATTAGTGAGATGGGAAAGGTTTTAAAGGTCCATGGTCGCGTCATACCAGCTGCCAACAAAAAGATAAATTTACATGCTGAGCTTGAGGACGGTTCAATCATTGAAGGGGAATCTAAAATTCCAAAGGCAAAAAAACGAATTAGTCGTGTTTTTTTAGTGCCTGAAAATGTGAAACCGTTACCAGAGGCTATTCGAGCAATTCATCGTGCTGACTATATTTTAATTGGTCCAGGAAGTTTATATACAAGCATTATTCCAAACCTTCTTGTAAAAGGAATAGGAGAAGCTGTTGTAAAGGCTAAAGGAAGAAAAATTTATGTTTGTAATTTAATGACCCAAAAAGGTGAAACCATTTCATATACAGCAGGTGATCATGTTAAAGCTATCTATAAACATGTTAGTGACTCCTTCATTGATTCTATATTGGTGAATGATGTAAAACTCCCTCATCCTGTAAAAGAGCTTTATAAGGAAGAATGTGCTGAGCCAGTAACATTCGACGTTGCAAAGCTTGAAAGTATGGGATTAGAGGTTATTAAACGGGATATTGCCACGATTCGACCAGATGGGACGGTACGTCATAATGCTACAAACGTTGCGAAATGGCTTGTAGATTACGCAAATATCTATGAACAAGAAGTTAGTGAATCATAAAGCGCTTATTGTATATGATAAGATGAACATATACATAGAACAAAAAGTTGAAAGGAGGGCGTGATATGTCTTTTGCTTCAGAAACGAAAAAAGAGTTAACGCAAATAGAAGCGGACAATCATTGTATGAAAGCAGAAGTATCTGCCCTAATTCGTATGAATGGTTCATTATCCTTTGCTAATAAACAGTTAAGCTTAGACGTACAAACTGAAAACGCTGCAATCGCAAGAAGACTTTATACGATTATGAAGAAGTTGTATCCGTATAATGTAGAGTTACTTGTTAGAAAAAAAATGCGTTTGAAAAAAAATAACGTATACATTTGCCGTGTAAGAGAAGGTGCGCGTGAGCTACTGATTGATTTAGAAATCATCTCAGACGACTTTCAATTTAATCATACTATTTCTCGGAAGCTCATTAAAAAGAGTGGTCAAAAAAGAGCATACTTACGGGGTGCTTTTTTAGCTGGTGGCTCTGTCAACAATCCAGAAACATCTGCCTACCATCTAGAAATTTATTCATTATATAAAGAGCACGGCGAGGCCTTAATGGATTTAATGAATGAATTTGAGCTAAATGCAAAAACAATTGAACGAAAAAAAGGCTTCGTAACTTATTTAAAAGAGGCGGAAAAAATTTCAGATTTCCTTAACATTGTTGGAGCGCATCAAGCAATGATGAAATTCGAAGACGTCCGCATATTGCGAGACATGAGAAATAGTGTCAATCGCATAGTCAACTGTGAAACAGCAAACTTGAATAAAACAATAGGCGCAGCATTACGTCAAGTAGAAAATATCCGATTTATTGAAAATGCAATAGGTTTAGATCAATTGCCAGAAAAACTACGCGAAATTGCACGATTACGCGTAGAATACCAAGATGTCACACTAAAAGAACTTGGTGAAATGGTATCAAGTGGAACGGTTAGTAAATCCGGTGTCAATCATCGATTACGGAAAATAGATGAAATAGCCGATGCATTAAGAAGCGGAGAAAAAATTGGTGGTTAAATTTTCATACTTTTCAGGTATGAATGTGAAAAGCGTAATCGCGTATTGTTCTTTTGCTAGTAAGTAAGGTAAGATAAAAATAATAGATGAACGGTAGTAAAGGGGAGTTTTAAGAATGACCGAGAGAAGAGTCCATGTAAAATTAAAATTAGGACTACAAGCTAGACAAGCAGCACTATTTGTACAAGAAGCAAATCGTTTTAACGCAGATATCTTTCTGGAAAAGGACGAGAAAAAAGTAAATGCTAAATCCATTATGGGTGTTATGAGCTTAGCCATTGCAAAAGGAACAGAGGTAGTACTTAGTGGCGATGGCAACGATGCTGAGCAAGCGGTTACAGCATTAGCAGCACTAATCGAAAAAGAAGATTAAAAAACTATGACGCAAAAACTGTCCAAACAGTAAAACTTACATGTTGGACAGTTTTTTTTGTGTTTTTGCACTGATAAATAGGTCCTGAAAGTTAAGCCAAAGCGATGGATATTATGGCGAAGCGATGGAAGGAAAGGTCAGGCGGCGGAAAGAGTTAAAGTGATGGAAAGGGTAATCAAAGCGCTGGAAAGAGAAGGATACGACGGAAAGAAAAAGATGCAACGGAAAGAGCCAAAGTGATGGAAGGAAAAGGCTACGACAGTAAAATGTCAGAGCGATGGAAAGAAGACGTTGCGACGGAAAGAAGAGCCGAAGCGACGGAAAGAAGAGCCGAAGCGACGGAAAGAAGAGCCGAAGCGACGGAAAGAAGAGTCAGATCGACGGAAGAAGACGCTGCGACGGAAAGAGGAGTCAGAGCGACGGAAAGAAAGTTCGAAGCGACGGAAAGAAGAGTCAGAGCGACGGAAAGAAGACGCTGCGACGGAAAGAAAGGCTGAAGCGACGGAAAGAAGAGTCAGAGCGACGGAAAGAAAGGGCGAAGCGAAGGAAAGAAGACGCTGCGACGGAAAGAGGAGTCAGAGCGACGGAAAGAAAGGCCGAAGCGACGGAAAGAGGATTCAGAGCGACGGAAAGAAAGGCCGAAGCGACGGAAAGAAGAGTCAGAGCGAAGGAAAGAAGACGCTGCGACGGAATGAAGAATCAGAGCGACGGAAAGAAAGGTTGAAGCGAAGGAAAGAAGAGTCAGAGCGACGGAAAGAAGAGTCAGATCGACGGAAGAAGACGCTGTGGCGGAAAGAAGGCTGAAGCAACGGAAAGAAGAGTCAGAGCGACGGAAAGAAAGGTCGAAGCGACGGAAAGAAGGGTCGGAGCGACGGAAAGAAGGGTCGGAGCGACGGAAAGAAAGGTCGAAGCGACGGAAAGAAGACGCTGCGACGGAAAGAAGTCCATCAAACCAATACAGTTAATGTCGAACAAAAAAAGACATCCCAGAAATAATCTGGGATGCCATTAACTTTTTTATTTACGTTCCATAATTTGGTCGATTAGGCCGTATTCTTTTGCACGCTCAGCTGTCATGAAGTTATCGCGGTCTGTATCTCTTGCAATGACTTCAAGTGGTTGACCAGTGCGTTCCGATAAAATTCCATTTAATTTTTCACGTAAGAATAAAATACGTTTTGCAGCGATTTCGATTTCAGTTGCCTGACCTTGTGCACCGCCAAGAGGTTGGTGAATCATTACTTCAGCATTTGGTAATGCGAATCGTTTACCAGGTTCACCAGCAGCAAGTAGGAAAGCACCCATAGATGCTGCCATTCCGATACAAATTGTTTGTACTTGTGGCTTGATAATTTGCATTGTGTCATAAATTGCCATACCAGCAGTGATAGATCCACCTGGTGAGTTAATGTAAAGGAAAATATCTTTGTCTGGATCTTCTGCTTGTAGGAATAGAAGTTGAGCAACAATTGAGTTAGCAACGTTGTCATCAATTGCACTTCCTAATAGGATGATACGATCTTTTAGTAGTCGTGAATAGATGTCATAAGCACGTTCACCACGACTTGTTTGTTCAATAACTGTAGGAATTAAATTCATGTTAAATCCTCCTTAAAAAACTAAATTCGAATACTTTTGCTGAAAACTTCCTTGGTAATTCAGCTGTATCCTTATCATACACATTATAGTCAGGGAAGGTCAAATATTAACCCTGTTAAAGTAAAATAAATTAAATCAATTTTGCCTTAGCGTATTTATAGTGCTGCCTCGCTTTCGCCACAGAAACCATTTGCCGCCGCCGCCTCGCTTTGGCCACAAAAACATTGGATGCAATAGCCTCACCCTCGCTCAGAAACCATAGGATGCTACCGCTTCGCTTTCGCAACAGAAACCATTGGATGCGCCGCTTCACTTTGGCAACAAAAACATAGGATGCAAATGCCTCGTCCCCGCTCAGAAACCATAGGATGCTACCGCTTCGCTTTCGCTCAAAAAACATTGGATGCAATCGCTTTGCTTTTCGCCACAAAAAACTTGGATGCAATCACATCGCCCTCGCCTAGAAACCATTAAATCTTACCGCCTCGCTGTGCTACAAAAAACATTTCCCATTACCGCCTCGTTCCACGCAAATAAGGAAGTACCGCAAACGCTTTGCTCTCACGTAAATAGATACTGTCTCCAAAATTTAAAGGGTATCAGCATAATTCACAATCTGTGATATCCGTCTGTAGGTTATCTTTTTTTCGTAGGTTTTTGATACTTATTGGATGAAGATAAAAAAAGTTAAAATGTTTTGCATTCTATAGTTGAAATATGGGCAATAGGTTTGTATAATTGATAAGGTCACATAAGTTAAAGTACAGTACACTATTTTGCAGGTATGCTTCACATGAGGGTTATCTACATCATGCTTTTCTAAAGCCTAGGGTGAGTACTTTTTTTTTTGTTTAATTGCCCTCGTGGTGTAATGGATAACACGTAAGATTCCGGTTCTTGCACTGGGGGTTCGATTCCCTCCGAGGGCGCCATTTTACTGATTATTTGATTTACTTTTATAACTCAATTCTCCTAATAAGTAGTTTAGCAGCCTGCTTAGTGGGGAAAAGAGAAGGGAATATAATGGAAATATTGCCTAATAGGCATTATTCCCGTATATGTTCCTTTCAAACCTTCAAAAAAGCAACAACTCCAAATTATTTTTAGTGAACATACTGTACGTGAAGACTAGTTATACTAGTCGAAAAAAAGAATCCTATCTGAGGGGATTCTTTTTTTTTACAAATAGTCTAAAAATAGCACCAGGATGAATGGCAAAACATTCACTCCAGGTGCTATTTTTAGTTATTCGATAGGTGATCGGCTTGACTTGGCGAATCCATGAACGAAAAGCATTAAAACATTAAACAAGAGCAGCCCCTGGGTGATAGTGACCACAGGTGGGGCTGCTCTTGTTTTTTTAAATTAATGAAGGGGATTTGTTGTAGTGCTGTATGCATTAAGCATTGTTTGCATATCTTGTTGAGAAAATTGAGGTACTTGATAGTAGCCATGCATATTTTGGTATATAGATAATTCGTATGCCATTTCAATGCAGTTGGGAATACTATCGGCAATAACGCGACGAACAACAGGGTTTGTAGTTTCTGTTGCTGCTGCAGTCATACCTTTTGCCACACCTTTTTGAGCGCCAAGTAAGAAGCCAGAAATACATTCATCGCTGAGCTCATTTGCATTTTGCATTGGCTTTTTAGGTTGGCCAGGAGTTAATCCATATTTAAAATTATTTCCTGTCTCCATTTGATAGCGACCTGTAGGAACAGATGGATCATGACCTGTGTTATAAGATTCCACAATTGTGTTATACATACCTAATGTGAAATTATATTGGCGATCCAAAATACTAAGTAACTCTGTGTCCTTAACATGTGGACGTAAAACAATGGATTGATTCATACAAGCAATGATTGCACCGATTGTTTCATGTAAGTCCATTTGCTCATGTCCACCATGATTTAGGCTTTGTTGTTGATTAAACGATGTTTGGTTTGATGATTCGTTTTGAAACGATTGTGTCAAAAAAAGCGCCTCCTAAATATCATAGTTTGTTACAGTATTAAGTATGGCACGTTAGAGAAATTTCATACGGTATTAATGTATTTGCATATATGTAGAATAGGGATGTTTTTTTTGCTGCACATTAATGGTAAGAAAAAAGAAAGGCCTATCATGGATGATAGCTAAAAGAAAGCGAAGGAGGTTTTTACATTGAAAAAAATAGTTGGACCTGTAGGAATAATCGTTATTATTTTAGTTGTATTAGCCTTACTATTTATTCCAAAATACAATAGTCTAGTAACGGCAGAGGAAAGCGTAGATTCGAAATGGGCGCAAGTTGAAAATCAGCTACAACGTCGCTACGATTTGATTCCGAACTTAGTAGAATCTGTAAAAGGTTATGCTAACCATGAGAAAGAAGTGATCGCTAGCATTACAGAGGCACGTGCACAAATGGGAAGTGCTCAAAGTCCAAAGGAACAGGCGGTTGCCAATGATGCATTAAACGGAGCACTTAGTCGATTACTAGTAGTCGTGGAAAATTATCCGAATTTAAAGGCAGATGCAAATTTCCGTCAATTAATGGATGAATTAGCTGGGACAGAAAATCGTTTAGCGGTGGCTCGAGAAGATTACAACAATGAAGTGCAGACTTTTAATAAAACGGTTAAACGTTTTCCAGGCAATCTTATTGCAGGGATGTTTGGTTTTGAACAGAAAGAATACTTTAAAGCAGCTGCGGGTGCTGAAAAGGCACCATCTATAGATTTTGGCAGTACCGGTAAACAATAATGAAACGGTTAATATTCCAACTTGCTATTGTTAGCATCATGTTTATTCTGTCTATAACAATGGCGGATGCCGCAATGCCGACACCGAAGAAAAATACGTATATGCATGATTTTGCTAATGTTTTATCAACATCCGTTAAGGAAGAACTAAACCACTATTCAGAGCAGCTAGACAAAGGCACAGGTGCTGAAATTATGGTCGTAACAGTAGATACGATTAACGGAGAAGAACCAAAAATGTATGCAACAAAAATGATTCGTTCATGGGGTATTGGCGATGCGCAAAAAAATAACGGTGTTTTAATTTTAGCAACTTTTGGACAGGGCGATGGCAATAATGATGTCGTCATTGCTGTAGGCCAAGGTCTAGAAGGAGCATTACCTGATGGCAAGTTGGGGCGCATTTTAGATACAGCGTTTTATCCAAATGCAAGAGCTGGGGACATTAATAAGGCATTCAAAGCAACGTACGCAGAAGTATTTCAAACTGTCGCACACGAATACAATTGGGATGGAAAGATGCCTGAAAATACAGCTGACAATGAAGAAATGCCAACGTGGATGATTATTTTAATCGCTATCATCGTACTTGTTATTTATACATTTATTTCTAATGGTAGAGGAGGAGGGCCTCGTTCTGGTAGACGTGGCGGTTTTCCGGGTGGTTTTCCAGGTGGATTCGGAGGTGGCGGTTCTAGGGGCGGTGGATTTGGCGGATTCGGAGGCGGCTCATCTGCTGGTGGAGGAGCAAGTCGGAAATTTTAACTTCAGATGCCTGCTTTATGTAACGTAAGTGAGCTAGCTGGCAGTTACAAGTGTTTTGGTAGCGACAGACTTCCTTTATAGGCGGAAGCTTCCGGTGGCACAACTGTTTATAGTGAAAAAGTGAACTCAATGCAGTTCGCTTTTTTTATTGGTTTAAAAGGGAAATATACTTAATTATTATCAATTATTGACAATAGAGATAAAATTGCTATAATTCAATTATATCGACAAACGATATAACATAAACTGATATATGGAGGAATCATTTTGAAGAAGAGATTTTTATCAGCATCATTAGCGGTTATTTTAACATCATCTGCTGTCATTCCTGTATCTATGCAGGAAGTGCACGCTGCCAATGAAACTAGCAGTCAAGTAGAAGTAAAAGAGGAACGTTTATCTGCTAAGGAATTTTTAAATTTAACTGTAACAGCCCTAACATTCCAACATGGATCAGAGACAATGCGTCAGCAAATCATTGATACGTGGGTAAAAGGCGAGGAATTAAAAGATTTAAGTGTCCATATTAAACGT
>NZ_JAQZSD010000034.1:0-46096 GCF_028674935.1 Lysinibacillus sp. CNPSo 3705
TAGAGTCACAGTGCCAAATGAAAAAAGCGAGGTATTCAACGATTAAATCGTTGAATACCTCGCAATGTGAGAAGATATAGACTTTTTCAGTGCCCTCCAATAATGCCGACGATTTTTCCTTTTATCGAAGTTTAGCTTCTATCAGCCTGGTCATTTAGTAAACATCATTGCTCTTTTAAACGCTCTAAAGCTAATTTAAAATCCTGACTTTCCCCTACTTGACGGAAATTTTTAAAGGGGTTGCTCACATTTTTCATTCGCTCCAGTACAGCGGGAATAGTAAAGAGGTCTGGTGTTAAATGCTCATTGACTTCTTCCCAGTGTAATGGCGTTGCTACTAACCCCTTTTCGTTGCCACGAGTCGAGTATGGAGCAATAATCGTTTTGCCTTCTGCATGTTGCACATAATCTAAATATAATTTTTGATGTCTATTTTTCTTTAATCGTTCGATTGTATACAATTCCGGTTTTTGCTCACATAAAAAACGACAAACAAATTCAGTAAATACTCGCACCTCTTCATAAGTAAAGGCATTTTCGGGTAACGGTATATATAACTGTATTCCTTTGCCTCCTGATGTTTTAACAAAAGATTGTAGCTTAAAATAATCGATAATTTCCTTTAAATCCAGTGCCCCAGTAACAGCAAGTGAAAATTGCTCAACAGAAGGAGGATCTAAATCGAAAACAATCTCAGTCGGATGCTCAGTTTGCAATGTTTGGAATGGTATGTGCAGCTCTAATGCAAGCTGATTGCCTAACCACAACAATGCCTCTAGATTGTTGCACACAACATAATTTATACCGTCCATCCACCCTGTTGAAGCAAATGCAGGTATTTTCTCAGGGCTACTTTTTTGATAAAAGCTTTCACCAGGCACTCCATGAGGAAATCGTATTAACGTAAGTGGTCGATCTCGCAAAAAAGGAAGCAAATACGGAGAAATCATTTGCAAATAATACAAATAATCATCCTTCGTAATACCGATTTCTGGCCAAACAGGCTTTTCAGGATGCGTAATCTGCACCGAATCAGGGATAGGATAAAGTTGACGTTGCATATGCTGCCAATGACAGTCCTCTGGCAACATCTCCAGTCGGAATGCATGGAAACGCGGTTCCCGACATTTGCTGCCATCGAAATCAATACAGGCAATATCAAGGCAAATGGACGGCTCCAGCTTCCATGTTTCATTATTCCTCTGTCCATTTGCTTGAAAAAAAGCAATGAGTGTTTTCCGCTCTTCCTCTGACATTCCATGTTTAAAAATAACTACTTCAACTAACACTCCCTGTTGATAAATACTGCCATGAAAATAACCATTTCCATGATCATATTTCGTTACTATGACCGTTACATATCTCCAATTCTTTATTTTTAACCAATGGGTCGAGCGTGTATCTCCTATCCATTTACTCGTCTTCTTCTTTGCAACCATTCCCTCCCCATTGTAAATCTTAATAGCCTGCCAAAGAGGCTCACTATGTTCCACACAGTTAATCACTTGCAAAGGACATGAATCCTCATAATTGACAGTCGCCGGGAGCTTTAACGTTGTAAAAAGCTTAGAAAGTTGCTGTTTGCGTGTTTTTAAATATTTATTGGTCAGCGACTCCCCTTTATAGCACAGTAAATCAAATGCAATATAGTGACAAGGAAAGTCTTTGGCATGCGTAGCAATAACCTCTTTGTTTTGCATCCGCCCTCTTTTTTGGACAAGTGAAAAATCACTTGTAAAGTTATTCGTTAAATACACTAATTCACCATCCAATGATAATGGTAAAAACTTTTTAATGTTATTAAATATGCTTTTACAAAAATCAAGTATCTCTGGAAACAGGTGCGTTAAGTTATTGCCATTTCTGCTTATTAGCATCGGCTGTTCTTCCCATACTAACATACATCTAAATCCATCATATTTTGTTTCGTACATCCATTCCTCACCAATAGGCGTTTCGAGCACTTCTGTTAATAGCATTGGTTTCATATAAATACCTACTTTGCTTTTTACCTTCAGTTTTTGACGATTTCACTTTAAGATACATAAAAATAAGCAAAATATATCATAGTAAGAAAAAACGAGGTGATACAAATGCATACAGTTTGGAAAGGTAGTATCTCATTTGGTCTTGTCAATATACCAGTAAAACTTCATGCTGCAACTGAAAATAAAGACATTAAATTACGACAACTCCATAAAGAATGTCATACCCCTATTAGCTATAAAAAGGTTTGTGAAGGTTGTAACCAAGAAGTAAAAGATGAGGATATTGTTAAAGCATATGAATATGCCAAAAATAAATTTGTCGTATTAGATCCAGAAGAATTAGAAAACTTGCGGAAGGAAAATGAAGATAAGGCAGTTGAAATCATCGATTTTATAAAATTAACTGAAATCGATCCTATTTATTTTGAACGTACTTATTTTTTATCCCCTGATTCGACTGGCGGAAAGGCTTATGCCCTATTACGTCAAACATTAGAACAATCTGGAAAAATAGGTGTGGCCAAAATTATTATCCGTTCAAAAGAGCAATTAGCCATTGTCCGTGTTTATCAAAACGCTTTAGTGATGGAAACGATTCATTACCCTGATGAAGTAAGGAGTGTTGGTGACGTTCCAAGTATTCCAAGTGAACAAAACATTGTTCCAAAAGAACTAGAAACCGCACTCATGTTAGTCGATCAATTAACAACAGAATTTAATCCTGAAAAATATACAGATGACTATCGCAATGCTTTAATGGAGCTTATAGAGGAGAAAAAAGCTACAAATACAATCTCGACAAGCGATAAACGTCCAGTACCTGATAATGTAACGGACTTAATGACAGCTCTTCAAGCCTCTCTAGAAAAAACAAAAAAACCAGCAACAAGAAAACGAGCACCGAGAACGAAAAAAAATGCTTAAAATGTAACGGAAGAAGCGTATCCATTATTTTGGATATGCTTTTTTTAAAGAATCTGCCTCTTACTTGAGATGACTAATAGCTTGTCATAATATATTCCATATTTGTGATAAAAATTAGGTTTGCCAATCTCCTCAAAATAACGATTCCACTTAAACATTTTAATGAATATCGCAAAAGTTGGTTTGTAATTGGACTTTTCCAAACCGAGTTTTTGGCGCGTAAATCTTTTTATGATTCGATAGATTCTGATGAAATAATTTGTATCTAAAAAAATTATTAAGTCGGCATTCAAAAAGCTTTGTGCTACCCAGTCCTCATTATGAACGCCCTCAATAATCCACGCATTTGTAAGAATAATATTATGTAAATAATCCATTTTTTGTTGATCGGTCCTTCTAATATCACCGGAATTTTGCCTTATCCAAACAACATTATCTAATTCATAATATGGTATGTTTAATTTCGTGGATAATTCTTTCGCTAAAGTTGTTTTCCCACTAGCAACAGAGCCTATGATATGTATTTTGTGTGGAAATTTCTTGTTCAAACGAATCCCCTCTATTCATTATAGTTTATTAATTATGTAACTCATCACCAATATTTAGTGATGATAGGGGCTGGGCGACTCCTTGGGAATAGCGTTAAGATGAGACCATGGAGTGCAAGTGAAGCGGCGCATCGGACACCGTAGGAAAGCAATGGAAATCAATCCCACGTTCATGAGATAGCCCAATTTGTGTGAATATTGTATTTATTATACAATATATCTCAAATAAAAATATAATTGATGGAGTTGAATTGTATGTATCAAAATGAGTTTAATGGAAATTTAGAGAAATATAATAACCCTATTGAATATGATGCACTTCATGAAAATTATAACGTGGATTTATATTTTATTAAAAATCTTCTTAACAAAAATAATGATACGATAATTGAATTAGCCTGTGGCACTGGCCGATTAGCTATTCCGCTTGCCAAGCAGGGATACAATGTTTATGCAGTAGATATCCATGAAGGGATGCTGCAATTGGCCATTGAAAAAGCGAGAAAGGAGAATGTTAATATACATTTTACAGTGCAAGACTGTACACAGCTTCAATTACCAATCACATCAAATTTTGTCTTTATGACAGGAAATTCATTTCAACATTTTTTAAGTAATGAAAGTCAAAATGCTTTATTCCATTCCGTTAAAAAGCACTTACATCCAGGAGGAGAATTTGTATTTGATACGAGAAACACAATTCTAAGTGAACTGTCTATCGTAGATGAATACGAAAAAAGTTCAGTCAATAGCGAAGGTGGAAAACTAACTATTCAGCATCGTGAAGAATATGACCCTATCACACAAATCTTAACTTGCCGTTCAATAAATAAGCTAGAACAAGCTACTTTCGAAGATTCAATTCGACTTCGCTATACATATCCAATGGAAATGAAAAGGCTATTAGAACAACATGGGTTCGAAGTGTTACACATCTATGGATCATGGAACAAAAATGACTTTACAAAAGATAGTCCATCAATGATTGTACACGCACGTTTACTAAAATAAAACGAAAAAGCGAACACCTGTTCCGACATTCTGTTATAATTAAGAATAAAAATAGGAGCTAAGTAGATGATAAACATTCGTGAACGCATGGAGCATTACCGTATAGCTGGCCTAAGTCTAGTAGCTATCGATAAGGGAAAAATCAGTAGCACAGGTCATTTTGGTGTTCTGGAGGCAGGTACCGATAAAAAAGTTAATGAGCATACCGTTTTTAATGCTTGCTCGATCAGTAAATTTCTAACAAGTATTTTAGTGATGAAATTAGTGGAACAAGGGATGGTAGATTTAGATGAAGATGTTAATAAAAAATTAGTTTCATGGAAAATTCCTGACAATCCGTTGACAAAGCACAAAAAAGTTACATTACGCAACTTACTATGTCATCAATCTGGTATTGTGGACCCTGAGGGTAGCTTTATGGAACTACAATCTTTCAACACAATACCGTCCATGGTAGAAATATTGAATGGAACAACTCCTTATTGCCCTACTACGATTGAAGTGACATATGAACCTGAAACTGAATTTCACTATTCTGATGCAGGTTTTTGTCTTATTCAATTATTACTAGAAGATATAACGCAAAAACCTTTCTCTCATCTCATGGACAATTTTATATTTAAGCCACTGAGCATGACGAACAGTACGTTTTCTACCTCTCTTTTAACATCAAATTTAGATCATTTTGCATGTGGCCATGATCAAAATGGAGAGGTAATTCCAGGGAAATATTCTATTTATCCTTATCTTGCAGCTTGTGGTATATGGACGACCCCTAGCGATTTAACAAAATTATTACTGGATATTATGGATGCTATCAAAGGACAAAGTAAAATCGACATTACGTCAAAACAAGTACAAGAACTATTCCGCCAACAAGGGTGTAAAGAATGGACCGGTCTCGGCGTATTTCTAGAAAGCGCGGACGACAAATTCGAGTTTTCTTCTCTTGGCTGGGGTGTTGGGTTTCAATGTATGCTAGTTGCCTATCCATACCTTGAACAAGGGATTGTTATGATGACGAATACTGATACAGGAATGCATCAAATGAAGGGAATTATGGGGGAAATTTATCATTCGCTTTACTAAAACGGAAAAAGAGGCTGTTATCAAGCCTCTTTCTTCACCTTATAATGCATTTGCACCATTTGCCCAAAGCGTTGTGTATTTACTAACTCCAGGTCTTGAAATGGATTATTTTCCTTAAACAATGGAATACCAGAACCTAATAGATGCGGTGTAACCGTAATAATTATTTCATCAATCAACTGTTCCTTTATAAAGGGATCGAGAATTCCCGCTCCACCTACCATCCAAATTTTTGAGCCATCCTGTTCCCTTAACTTTTTCGTAAACGCTACAATATCTTCATTTACAAACTCAACATGTTCGTTTTTACCAGATCGTGATGTTGTGAATACATAACATTTCTTATCGAGATATGGAAAAGGCTTAATATGGTCTACAACGTAATCGTACGTTCTCTTGCCCATAATAATAGTATCGATGGATTGATACATGTCTGAATAGCCAGCATCCCCCTCCCCCTCTGTTTCTTCTAGCCATTGTAAATCATCATTCTCTTTCGCAATAAATCCATCCAAACTAGTCGCAATATATAAAATGATTTCTCGTGACATACTGTCATCTCCTTTTCTTTTTTGTAAAACTCATGAACAATATTTATACTATACACAATACATGACAACTACTGGCATGATTAAAAAAGAAAAGGTGAGAAAATGTCAAAAGCACAACGTTTATTAGATATCCTGCTGTTTGTTAGTGCAAAAAAGAAATTTACCGCTCAGGAAATTGCTGATGAATTCAATATATCGATTCGTACGGTACATCGCTATATTTTAGACTTAAGTGATATGGGCTTATCTATTTACGCTGAACAAGGGCGAAACGGCGGCTACACTGTTCTATCGAGCAGATTTCTTCCCCCTATTTTATTTACAGAAGATGAAGCCGTTTCAATTTTCTTTGCATTTCAATCACTGCACTATTATCGTGATTTACCTTTTAATACGGAAAGTAAGTCCGCTTCTCATAAGCTTTATAACTCGCTTCAGGAGGTGGCGAAGCGGAAAGTAGATAAACTTCAATCCTATATCGCGTTTTGGAATCCTAAACGAGCGATTGAAACACCTTTATTGAAGGCTGTTTTAGAGCTAGCTATTGAAAACAAAAATCTACATATTCAATATGAATCTAAATCGGGTACAACAACGAAACATATTCATCCTATTGGTGTTTACGCACATGATGGATTATGGTATATGCCCGCCTTTGATTTCACGAAACAAAAAATATTATTGTTTCGTGTAGATCGTATTCTTTCTATCGTAAAAAGCGAAGAAAACAAAGAGAAATTTTTAAATCTAGAGGAGTGGTTTGGCAACACCTATGAGATTAAACAACCCATTCGTTTACATGTACTACTAACAAGGGAAGGTGTACGACAATGCAAAAGCGAACCAAACTTTGAAGACTTAGTCGTCATCAATGAAGATGGCACAGGCTATATCGATTCCATAATAGACAAAGGTGAACTAAATTTTATAAGTCCCCTCTTTTATCGACTTTGTATGCATGCTCAAATTGTAGAACCAAAAGAATTAATCAATATTTTACGACAGCAGGCAAAGGACATCCTATCAATATATCCAGAAAATGATTAATGTTATATGACGATTTTGTAAGATTGGCGTAACATTCATCGTTACTACTTTATGGACAATTTTCTTATACTTTGTAAGTGAGGAGGAGAAAATATGCAACCAATTGAACTAAACAAACGAATTGATACATTAGATTATTTAAGAGGATTTGCTTTATTAGGCATTATATTAGTAAATATTCCGGCGTTATTATGGATTAAAACACCGGACACATCTATAGATATTGCCTATAACAGATTTTTAATATTATTTGTGGAAGGTAAGTTTTTCTCGATTTTTTCATTTTTATTTGGTGTAGGATTTTATATTTTTATTTCCCGAGCAATGGCTAAAAATAATAACGCCTATCTTTTATTTATTAGAAGAATTATTATTTTATTGTTAATTGGGCTTGTACATTTTTATTTCCAACCTGGAGAAGCATTAACCGTTTATGCAATTTTCGGGCTAATTGCTTTACCATTTTACAAAGTTCGTAAAGAAATAAACATAACTTTAGGGCTTATCCTATTAGCCATAACAGCTTATTATGGCATCAAAATCGCGATGCCGTTCCCACTAATTTTACTAGGATTAGCTGCTGGGCAATATCAAATTTTCGAAAAGATCCATGACAATCGTAAAAACATATTAACCTTTACAGTGATTATGTTCATGATTAGCATAGGTGGCTTGCTGTATCAATGGCATTATGTGCCTGAGGCAATGGTGAACATTGACAATATGACAACGGATGAAATGACTGAACATATGACAAACATTGAAAAATTTTCATTAATCGGTCTTCAATTTAGCCCTTTTGTATCGGCATTTTATGTAGGTTTATTAATGTTATTACTTAAACTTCCTTTATGCCAGGCCTTACTTTCACCATTAAAAGACTATGGACGAATGGCATTAACAAATTATTTAGGGCAAACAGCGCTCATCTTACTAATTGGCAACACTTTTGACCTTATTGGCAATATTCGTTTTATCCAATCTCTTTGGATTTGCATAAGCATTTACATTTTTCAACTACTGTTTAGCAAAATTTGGCTTAAATACTTTAAATTTGGACCATTAGAATGGTTGTGGCGAATGGGTACTTATTGGACAGTACCTTCATTGCTAAAAACTTCTGATTTTAAGGAACGCTCCTAACCAAAAAAATTAAAATGACAAATACCTAACAATTAGCTTTCATTCTTCATAAAATAGTAATGTACCTAATTCGCTTCCAGCTTGCTCAGATAATGGGCAAGAAACACACCCCCATTATTAATTTTTTATTTTTTGGTCATTTTTCTTAGGAAAAGTGACCTTTTTTCTATTTTGTTTACATAAAAAGCCGACAAAATCATAAAGATTTTGTCGGTACTCTACTTATTTAGCAGCCCAAATATCTATTTCTATTTTAATATCAGGGAGTCCTAAAGCCGTAATATAGGCTATCGTCATAGAGGGATAGGGATTTCCAAACATCGATTCCCATTGCTGATCGAAGTCATCCCAATCAATTTCTTCTGTTGCCCAAATATTGGCCTTCACCACATTGTCTGCACTAAGTCCCTCTGCCTCTAATATAATTTGAATATTTTTCAACGTATTTTTAACCTGCTCAGATAGTGATGATGGCAACTCACCGCTAGCCCCTACTCCAATCTGTCCAGATAATGCATACATTGTTGCATTCTTAGGGATTATTGTAAGATGACTGTAATTGCCAACTGGGCTAGGTACTTGGATAGGATTTTTGCGTGTTATTTGATTCATGGTTATTCTCCTTTAGGTTTTTATTTTTCTAAAAAAGGGCAGACTCGTCCCTTAAAACTCAATTTTAGAAAAAAACAGCTGTTGAGAATCCAATACCCATACTTAAAAAACATATTGATCTTTTTTTCATTTGGATTCTCCCCCTTACCTAAAGTTAAATTCAAATTACCACGTTTTTCATAAAAAATCAAATATCTACACTTTTAACCGATTTTGGTTTTCGGTAAAAAGCTTCACTAATCCCAATAAACAATAAACCACACCTGACACTATAACACTATAAAATAACACAGTGATTGAGGTTGGACCCCATACTTTAATAAACGTCCAATTTGATCCATCTAATAAAATTTTTGGGGACATACTCATTAGTGCAAAGATTATTGCAACACTTACAGAATGCAAGATTAATAATAAGGTCCTTTTCATAGTTAAAGCTACTTTAATTCGTTGTTTTTTAATAATTTCCTTCAAGGTTTTTAACAATAGAATGCTTAAAAACATCCCAAAGCCTACAATAATAACGCATAAAAGTGAAACAGTTTTATCCAGCTTCTGAAGGTTATCAGAATGAACAGTATCAACCGTTTTCCCTTCCCATAAATCCATCACACCTTGACCTATCGCTGTTGTATAGCTCGAATTCATATTAGATAATATGGCCACTCCCAATTGTTGATCAGGCTGCATCATAAAATAAGATGTAAATGTTGGATTTTCCCCGGCATGAAATAAATATTGTTTTTTATTTCTTTCTATCACTCCCCACCCACTACCGTAGTATGTATCCTTATCGAAAGGTTCAACAGATTGATCTGGAATATGTGATTCTTGAATAATTTTTTTATCAATCGAATAAATTTGGCTATTGCCTAACTGTAGCTTTAACCATTTTGCTATATCATTTATGTTACTTATTATATAACCAGCAGGCACATTTCCACGGTAGATAGGTGGTTTATAAGCCTGCTCTTTCATAAGCCCTATCTTATATCCTGACGCCATCTCATTAGATTTAACTTGATGAAGTCCAACAAATGAATCCTTCATATTAATCGGCTCTAATATATGCTGTTTGATATACATATCAAAGGGTTGTTTTGAAACTTTTTCAATAACTAGGCCCAAAACATCATAATTGAGTGTTGCATATTCGTATGAACTACCCGGTTGTCTATTTAAAGGCTGATCAAGCAATTTTTTGACGGTTAACTCAAGAGCATTCGGTTCGTTACTTTTTGGGATATTATATAGAGTGTTAGTAGTGATACCACTTGTATGATATAGAAACTGATTAATAGTAATGGACTGAGGCTTGCCATTATATTTTAACGTTAACCATGGGATATACTTTTGGACATCATCAGAACGTTTTAGTAAGCCTTCCCTTTCCAATTGGAGAATGGCTAGACCTGTGAATGCTTTCGATGTAGATCCTAGTTCAAATAATGTCTTAGAGGTAACTGGTGTTTTTGACTGAACATCGGCATATCCAAAGCCTTTTTCATAAACCGTTTTCCCCTTCTCAACAATTACTACCGATATCCCAGGAATTTTACTAATTGCCTTTTGTTCTTTAACAAATTGATCAATTTTCTGAATTTTTTCAGTTGAATTTGCCTTTGCTATTGTAGGCGTTATACTATAAAAGATGACAATCATAACTAATATAAACGAATAATATTTTAATAATGGTTTCATTTTCATTTCTCCTTTAAGCTAGGTACAAGGTTATAAATTCCTTAAAGACTTTGTTAACTATAACAAGGAATTAATACGATATCCATTGTTTTACATGACAAATAACATGACAACATGACAGTTTTGTAACGTACCTTGCTTTTAGAAAATCTTGAATAAATGCAAAAAGATCAGCTACTCATAAAAATAGAGCCGACCTTTTTTGATGACGGTTAAGATTTAAATTTCTGCCCTAAAAGCTTTCCCTAGCTGGTGCCCAAGTCCAAAATAATGGCGGAAATTATAAATGAGTGGGCTCCATTTATTTGGATCAATATAATTTTCATTAACGATAATTTCCTTATGGGCATGTACATGTATTACTTGTGTCTCAACAATGGCAAAAAAGGCAGCATAATCAGGGATTCGAATATGTTTTACTCTTGCCTCAAGTTGAATTGGACACTCTGCAATTCTTGTAGGCTTTACTGATTTAGACTCGTTAGGTGTTAAATTACTAATTTCATATTTATCTTTTTCAAATGTAAATCCATTTGCTAGCTTATATTCAGGAACGGGGTTTTTTCCTGTAAATGGCGCTAATTTTTCTACATTCCCCCATAATGAAGGATCTGGAACATTAATAACACATTCAGGATGTCGTTCTAAATTTTCAATAGCCTTTCCCCCAAGCCCAATTCCTAAAATAATATAATCTCCTAAAGCCCATGATGACGAAAGAGGGCTAATATTTACTGTGCCATCTTCATTTAGCGTAGTTAATAAAATTACAGGAGTCCCGTAGTAAAGAATTTTTGGATTAATCATCTCTGTGTTAGCAATTTGAGTCATTTTATCTCCTCCTAATACGTACTTTCAATTTATATAGTACAAGATAGATATTTCGATTTTCATCGAAATATGGATTACGTATTAAATATTTGACTATAGGATTAAAAAGTTAAATAAGAAGGAGGGTCATTATGAAAAAAGAAAATACTTTTTCCATTATTTTAGAAGATGGACATCTATTAAATTACAAGATTTATGGTAATCCTAAAAATAATCCCATAATTTACTTACATGGCTTTGGTTCATCAGCTTCAGGATTATATATTAATGAAAAGAAATTAGATGCTAAAAATTTTTATGTAATTGCTATTAATCGTCCTGGTTACGGATCTTCAAGTTTAAAACATTATAATATGACTAACTTTTCTAGGGATATAAAATCGTTATTGGAGAAACTTAAATTAGATATGGTAGATATAATTGGCTGGTCAGCAGGTGGAACATATGCTCAAATCTTTGCTTCCATGCTTCCATCTATCCTGATTGTGTGAAATCTTTGACTCTTATAAGTAGTGCTATTCCTTTGAAAGGAAAAAATACTAAAAAGGATTTACCAATCAATTGGAAATTCATCGGTTTTTTTAATAGTTACTTCCCTTTAATGACTAAATATTATTTTAAAAAGTTAAGTAAAAAGATTAACCATCATATAGAAACAACTGTCAAAGATTCGATTAATAAAATGACTGAGGCTGATCAATTAGTAGCCAATCAAAGGAATTTTCAAGAAGTAATAATAAAAGCTGCCGTAGAGGCTTATCAAAATAATGGGCTAGCAGTATATTATGATGCAATGGCAATGACTGAAAAAGTTTCTTTAAACTATGCTGCTCGTCCCTATAAAATTTACATTTGGCATGGCGAAAAAGATAATGTTTGGCCATTAAAGACGGCTAAAATACTAAACAAGCTTTATACAGATTCTTCATTACACATAATAGAAAATAAAGGACATTTACTGTATCTTAGTTATTTTGAGGAAATAGTAACTGAAATAGAAAATGACCAGGCTTGACTTAAATGAAGAGCCTGGTCATCTTAATTTCAAATATTATCGTCTATTTTTAATAACAACTTCAGTTACAGCTAACGCTTTTCTTGGTTTAATATTTTCCATAATAATATCTGCGATGTCATTAGGATCCATTAATGTCTTAGTTTTTTCCTCGGTAAACACACCGTCCCAAAATTCTGTTCTCATGCCACCCATGTACACAGCACATACATTAATAGCGGTATCATTTAATTCCAGTGCAAGACTCTCTGTAAATCCACGTACACCAAATTTACTAGCACAATAAACAGATTCTGTTACTTTTCCTTCTAAACCAGCTGTAGAAACGATATTGACGATTGTTCCTTCATTGTGTTCCCTCATACCTTTTAGTACTTCTTGTGTGCAAAAAATTGTTCCTTTTAAGTTAATATCAATCATTTGATGAACTGAATCCTCATTCAAGTTTTCAGCTTTATCAAAATAGCCAACACCAGCATTATTAATAAGTAATGGAATTGAACCAAAATCATCTTGTATAGAACGCATTATTTGAGTAACCATTTGTTTCGAAGTAACATCAACCTCATAAATAGAATAGCCATTGGTTAAAGCTTTAGCCGTATGCTCAAGCTTTGATTTCGTACGGCCGAGTAAACAAATGTGATAGCCTAAAGATGAATATTTTTTCGCAAGTGCTGCACCTAAACCACTGCCAGCCCCTGTTATAACAACGATATTTTTACTCATATTGATCATCCTCTCTCGCAGTTAATTATACCAGAGGAGGAACGCTAAATTGTACCAATATTCCCCCCTATTCAATTTAAAAAAACTATGAGAGCACGAGAAGTTAACGAAAAATGAATTGAATATGATACCAAAAAGCTAACTACTCTCCAACCAATAGTAGTTATTTCTCTCAAAACCCCAAACAAAAATAAGACTAAAGAACTACACGGTATTTATTCATTTCGATGCATATAAGTTCCAATTCATTCAAACCCCCATGTCAATCAACACTTTTATGTCATTTTTTGGTTATTCAATACATATAATATTATATTTATTAATAAAACGACATAATTTCATCGAACACAGAATATAATTCTGGAGGGTGTTAAATGAATACAATTAAATCTTTAATTTTCCCCCAAGACTTGCATAGATTAAGCAAAACTCAACTCAAAGAGATTTGTAATAAATTGACTTTAGAAACAACTGGCAATGTAAATGAATTAGCTAGTAGAGTGTGGAACTCTTTTGATCATATTGAAGGCGATGTTCTTAAAATGATAAGCAATAATATTTTCTCCGGAGCAGTTTCTTTAGCTTGGTTTCAGGCGACAAATAATACTGGTTTAATTGGATTTAAACAAAGTATTATTGAAAAAATGCCATTTAACCCTTTCGAAAAAGTAGTTACACCAAACAGCGAAAATGTCCCTATTGATCCTACGATTATTGCCGCTGCTGACATCGAAGGTTCTCAAGCATATTATTTAAGATTTATTCATAGAACTGGTGTTAATGTTGATTACTTTTTAGCTAACCGAAGAGAATACATTAAACACGAAATAACAACAGTTTATATTGATGAAGACAAGGGAATAATTGAAGTACGAGCAAGTTCAGCTGTTGCCAAAAAAATCATTGCTTGGTTAACTAAAACAGTCGATGATAAATATGAATTCAAACAACATGATTTGTTAGAGAAGTACGGGGGTAATCTTGAGTCTTTAGCTGATACACTTCAAGGAAGGCTTATTGATGCTACAGGAAGACCAGCAGGGTCAGTAAATACATTTGAAGAAACACAGGGTCAATCAATTGTGAGTATACTTTCTGCAATTGACGAATACTATACTAATGGTGAATTATCCATTCTAGAGCAAAATTTAAATAGCGAAGATATTACTGGCATTTTAGAAACAACACCTTTTACGTTGCTCCTTTTAAGTGGTCTTGAAACAATAGGATTAGGTAGTATTAGAGAACTAAGAGGTTTACCATTATACAATTATTTAGAACCTTATCTATCCAAACAAAAAGGATCCATATTATTTGAACATAGTGTTGATGGCGTGAAACAAGAATATTCTATTCGAATCGGCGTCAATACAAAGACATTTAAGTTCAATGTATTTGCGTCTGAGCCTGTATTGGATTATATTAGAGAAAAATTGATTTACCAAATTTATTCTGCGAGGTAAAAGTATTGAGCAATTTAAAGCCATGGGAAATTTCTCAAAAAATAGATAATGCACTTGAGGCAATTGCTATCAGTAAGATTGAAAAATTTTACCATAGTTATATTGCAAAAATAACTAACTTACCTCTTGGAGTAGTTATTGATACATTATCTGAATTAGAAAAAAAAGAAGCGCTCGTTATAAAATTAGAATTTCACTGCGAGGAATGTAGTAGAAGTATTTTTACTGCTGATAAATCTGAACTTGAAAATATTGATTCCATTCCTTGCAAGTATTGTGGTACAGAAAACTGTTTTGATCCTTTAAACGCCATTCCAATAATCGAATTAAGTGATGATTTCAGACAAAGTTTTTCAAAAAAAAAATTAATAACAAAACGGAAAATGTCGGGTTAAGTAAGCAAAATAAACCTGAAAGTTTAAGAGAAATTATCGGTATTTTAGCCGAAGAAAATTCTGATCAATTATTAGAGAAAGTATCAAAGCTCGGGAAAGTTACTATTATCTTAGGAGATGGTTATATGGGTGATTCTAGTAAATATGGTGGTTTAACTTTTGGAGAAAACAAAGGTAATATAACTATTGAAAACAATGGTACACTCAATCAAGGGATAGCAAGCTTGCCTAATGACATTATCAATGCTTTACAACAGCTTCATGAAGAAATTCAACACCTAGCTGAGGAACAACGAGAGATTGCGGAAGCTAATTTTGAACTTCTTCAAACTCACATAGAAAATGGAGATAACGAGAAAGCTAAAAAACCATTAGAGAAATTAACTAGTATACTAGGTGTTATTAGCTCTATTGTATCGATCGCTTCTGCCTTAGGACTTGGTATTCCTTTAAAATAATAGGAGTCCAACAAATTATTTTTGAAATATAGATCAGAAAAAATCGGATGCCATCTATCGACAACGAAAAATCGATGTAGAACCAGTTTTTCTAGTCTTAAGGCTACTTTGCATTTCACGAGATTTTTTGTCCGTGGAAAATTGCTTATAGGTAGAAAACGAATTGGGCTTTGTGTAAGAGTAGGAAACATTCGTAAATACGTGACCATTAACAGTGAACTAGAATAGTAAATAGCATAACTTAATAAATTTAAGCAAAAAGAGAACTCGAATAACGTCGATTTCTCTTTTTGCTTGAATATCAGCTCACAATTTATTTACCTATTGGATTGGACAATGCTTTCCAGGAATGCACGTAATGGGCGGCGGCGGAGTACCACCAACACCTCATATTGTCAGCACTTGTCCCCGACCAAACGATAAAAGCACAAAACTGCAGTAACAACTGACCATACTGTTTTCTTCTTTTGCACTTACTTCTATTCAAATTTGTCTTTCAATTGTTATATCCCACATTCTTTGCTAAAAACATTTAAAAGAAAAAATTAAGAATTGAATCGCTTCCTCCATTCCGGGATTTTAATAGAACCATCTTTCCCTCTTGCGATATGCTAGCTAAAATCATCTTCAAAGTATGGTGTCTTTGTCGTCCTGTAGCGAGGATAAACGGATTAACTGTATAACATGGTACGAAATAAGCTAATTAGTTACCTTTTTCGCCCATTGAAGCTACAAAGCGATCGTTTCGTACTTTCATTTAATTTACTAACTGCCGTAAAAAAGTACTAAAAAACGCTGACTCGTTTATTACTGGCCGCCAGCGTTAGTACGTGAGATATTCATTAGCTATTGCACTAAACATTACTACACAAATTATGGGTACAAGCTATTTTCTTGTACCCTTCATTCATAGAACTATCTAAATATATTATGCTCGTATAGGAAATCATACGAAAGATCGACGAACAAATATTCATGCTCATTAATAGCAATAGAAAATGTCCTTGTAATTTCTCCTGTCTCGATATCTCGATAAAGCTCTGAGATTTCTCCACTTTGATCGTTGCGCATTTTAATGATTGTTTGTAGGAAGTACGGGCGCCAACTCCAATTTTTATTGATAGCTCTAGGCTGCAGCTCCCACAGTCCATCTATACGCATTACGTTTGGAGAAAGTTGGAAGCCATCTTCATTACAAATATATACTCGGAACGAATAACTATCCAATAGCTGTGCTAAATGCTCTAAAAGTGTGATGTTGTCACTAGAAGGTTTGACACGATGGACAATCGCTTCTAGCTCCTCTCTCAGCTTTTTCAACTCGAAATATTGTGCCTCTAGAATTTTCTTTTCAGAGGTAATAAACTGCTGGCACTCTTCCTTAAAACGTTCCTTTAAAATATCCTTCTCTACGAATGTTATGGCAGGATTTGCCAAGTATCGCCCCTGATAAAATCGTCCCCCGTTTTTCCAAGCAAACTGCAATTGATACACAGTTTCGATTCCTTCAAATAAAAGATTTGCGCCAATTTTATACGCGAGACTACCTATTGCTGATATCATATCAGACTGTGCAGACCATGAATCATAATTTAAGTCTTGAATATCGACCTTTAAAATTTGTGGTGATAATAGAGCAATGTGCTCTAAATGACTCTCCGCTCCCACTTCCTGAACGGCAATTTTGACACCAAAAGTCGTAAAGTAACGTACTGCATGGTGCAGCTTATGAATATCGCCTAAAAAACGATGCTCAGAAACAACTAATACAATACGATGTAAATCGTCTTCACTTATATATTGTTGAATAATATTAAAATGACTTTCACCAAAATCCTGCATCAGTAAGTTCGGGTTACTAGGAATATAAATATCAATATCCTGTCCGATTTCTTCTACTTTTGCTAATGCAGCATGTAGAATTTTATGTTCCATATCAATACGATACTCTTCTGGAATATCTTCATTATTCACAAAATCTTTTAAATTAATTTGTTGACCCTCGATTTGTAACTGTCCGGAAATTTCGTAGGCAATCACCGTATGCGCATCCGCGCTAAAAATAGGTTGAAAATACCCATGTATTTGATCTAAATTTGTTAAAACTTCAATTGCATCCATTGTCGAAACCTCCATACATGATGTTATCCAAGAATAACATTGCATTCACAGCTTATTACATGAAAAAAAAGCTCTCTGACTGTATAATAATTTGTTTAAAGTAAATTGGCAACTTCACATGGCGTTATTTTATGGAAAAAATCTGTCCTGGAAATTTAACAAACTTCCACCTAACTGATTTATTTTTTTCTGACAATTCATCACTAATAACGACTTTCTCGCCTAATAGGTTGCTGGAGTATGCTTATTGTTATTTAGCGTCACCCTATATGCATTCACAAAATTTTTCCTGTATCGCTGTCCTTCAAAATACCTTTATCTTATAACTTATGCAACAATTCAATATGAAAGCTATGATCATTAAAGGTTTTCATTCTTTATCCTAAAATTATTCAGCCGTTCACCCACACCAGTAAAAAGCAGTATTCCAAAGTATGGATTATATCCTACAGGAATACTGCTCATGACTATTCTGACATGAAGAAATACCAAATAATCGCAATTGCAATTAAAGATAAGATAACTGCAATTGTTACACGAAGTGGTGAAATAGGAGCATCCCCACCTACTCGACCTGTTTGTCCATTTACCATAAAGCGATAAATTTTCTCTTTGTAACGGAATGAAGAAAGCCAAATCGGCAACATTAGATATTTGTATGTAATATCATCATGAGTCGTTGAGAAATGTAAATTGGATACTACATCCGCATTATGTTCCCAACGTATTTTTGACGTAATTTGTGCATTCAAATGATCAGAAATTTCCCTCTTCGCCTGACTCCATCCGTCCTGTAAACCAATACTGTAGCGTTCTGATAAAAATCCTGATACGTATTCTGGTTTATAGGCTTTATTATTAAGTAAATTAAAGGGTTCTATTTTTCTCATCATATTACGATCATAACGTGTTGTCGCACTGATTAAATGATCATCAATAAATTCCTGATAAAAACCACTTGTAGAATACCAATCAGTTTCAGTTCGAGTATTGCCATCTTTATCTGTAACTGTGCGATGTCTACCGTACCTTGCAGAATACCTCGAGCTTGTTTTCGTATCGAAAGTCCAATAAGGAAGATATACCCCTTTAAATGAATCAGGCTTTGCACTCTCTTTTGCTGCTCTCGGTGTAAACCATTTTCCCTTAATCCAACTTTGGAAGTTCTCTCCCGCTTGCTTATCTGTTATTTCAAATGCGCATACTCCGTTCGGGGCTAGTGTATTTTCAGCACTAGCCTCCATAACCTGATTAGAGCCACAGTATGGGCAACTATCAGCTACCTGTAATGCATCATAAATCGTTTCTGCCGCACAGGATTTGCAAATGACTGTTTTTTTCTCAACACCCCAGTTAAAATTCCCACGTTCTTCAGCCATTGCAAAATCCATTTCCTGGGCAACTTTTTCCTCTTGCTTCTCTGGGGCTGCAATTTCAGTTTCATAGCCACAATAAGGACATGTTAGCTTCCCAGTTGCTGGGTTAAATTCAATGGATGCACTACATGATGGACACTCAGCGTCAAAATCAAGCTTTACTTGTTTAGCATTTTCAGCGTCTTGCGTTGGCATCATTAGTCATCTCCTTACTTAACATCATTCTCATCAAACACATCGCCACACTCTGGGCAGAATTTAGGTGGGTTTGCAGGATCCTCTGGTAGCCAACCACATTTATCGCAAACGTATTGCAATGCTCCTGAAGGTTTTTTAGCACCACATTCGCTACAGAATTTTCCTTTGTTGACAGCACCACATGTACAAGTCCATCCTTCTTCTGCTGGCTTTGGTGATCCACAATTTGAACAGAATTTACCCGTGTTTTCACTACCACATGCACATTTCCATGTAGCTGAGTTCGTCGCTGTTTGTCCTTGTTGAGCTACCTGTTTATTTTGTTCATTCATTTGGTAAAGCTGTCCTGCATTAACACCGCCTGCTTGTGTCGCCATGTTCATGCCCATAAATCCTGCCATTGCTCCGCCATCATTATTAGCTGCTGCAATCATTGCTTCCGCCTGTGCACCTGTTAAATGAGCTGCAGCCATACCTGGATCACGCATTACTGCATTTCGTTGTAGTTGTTTTATCATTGCTTCATCTTCTTCAGATGCTTTTAATGAACTAATGCCAAATGATACAACTGCTAAACCACGTGTTGCTAGCCACTTCTCTGATAACACTTTATTTAGGGCATCTGCTAGAGCAACCGTATGTGCAGGAATTTCACTATAGCGTACCCCGCTTGCTGAAATATGTGCGAAAGCCGGCTGTAACGCCGTCATCAATTCCGTTTTTAATTGGCTATCGATGGCATCTCTTGTAAATTCACGCTCAACGTTTCCACATACATTTGTATAGAATAATAATGGATCGACAATTTTATATGAATATTCGCCATGGCAACGAATAGCAATATCAATATCTAGGCCGATATTACGATCGATCACACGGAAAGGAATCGGTGCAGGTGTCCCGTATTTATTACCTACGATTTCTTTTTTATTAAAATAATACACACGCTGATCCTTTGCAGGCTCTCCGCCAAATGTGAAGCGTTTACCAATCTGCTTGAATGTTTCCTTTATACCTTCGGACAAATCATTGCCATACATTATCGACGGCTCTGTGGATGTATCATAAACATACTCACCAGACTCCGCAGAGAACTCTACTACTTTCCCTTGCTCGACAATCATCATACATTGCCCTTCATTGATAGCAATAATAGAGCCATTACTAATAATGTTGTCATTGCCTTTATTTGACCCTCTTTTAGAAGTACGTTTACGCCCCTTTTCCACAAGCACATCCGCTGACAGCGACTCACAATAGAAATATTCACGCCATTGATCTTCTAGAACACCTGCTAATGCCCCAACCCCTGCTTTTAATAAACCCATATTTATTCCCACCTTCAACTTATATACTTAAGACTTATTTTATCATAGCAATTATGCCTCAGCTTAATTGCGTCCGGATTCGGCTTTGTGCTTAGACCAGTCATTTCGATATTGCCGCAGGTATGTGGCATTTTTACCGATGCAGGTCAGTTAGCCATTATCTTATTTTAGGCTAACCCAAAATGAACTTCTTGCCGAATCAGTGACATTCGCCGAAAGATAAATAATCTAATCATTATGTAGTACGCATAAAAAGGATGATTTGTTTCATTTTTTTCAAACTTCTCTATAAAAAGAGATAGCTCCAAAGGAACTACCTCTATCGTATTGTAAATACTATCGTTTTTTAGTGAATCTTAGCGGTTCTTAAGATAATGCGGAAATAGCCACAAGCACCCAGGCAACGATAAATAACAAACCACCGATTGGGGTAATCGCACCAAGCTTTTTCACACCTGTAACAGCTAATACATACAAACTGCCTGAGAAAAACACAATACCTGCAAACATTAAATAGCCTGCCCAAGAAAGCATACTTGAAGCGCCTAAAAGGGCTTCACTCGATAAAATCCCAAGCCCTAGTAAGCCTAATGCATGATACATATGGTATTGCACTGCAGTCTCCCAAATAGCTGCATAGTGTGGTGACGCAAATTTATCTTTTAGTGCATGCGCTCCAAAAGCGCCTAACACAACACCAAGACAAGCCATAATTGCACCGATTGTCAATAAAAGTTCCATATATGATTCTCCTATTTCGTCTCGCGTGCGATTTCTTTGTATTTCGCATCCCATGCCGGATCAATTTTACTTAAGGATACCGGACGTAACGTATCTTTTTGAGCTAGAATATGTACGGACTGAGCAGTAGCTGCAATCGTGCCATCCTCATGTAAAATTTCATAGCCATATGTTGTACGTAAACGATCGTGTTTTTCCACCCATGTACGGACCGTCGCCACTTGGCCATAATGCATAGCAGCCTTATAAGAAATGGATAAATCCATCACTGGCGATACATAACCGTCTTTTTCTAACTTAGCATACTCAAAGCCTGCATCATTTACTAACTGAGAACGGCCTATCTCCATCCAAATGATGTAGTTCGCATGATACACCACGCCCATTTGGTCGGTCTCAGCATATCGAATTTCAATTTGTTTTTCACTAACAAACATTTTCTTCACCTCGTCCTACATTATAGCGTAAAAATATTGATTTGGTGTAACGGGTTCTGTTTTCGAGTACAAAACTCTAAAAAACATTATAAAAAAGATATCAAATCGCAATGATTTGGATATCCTTTTTTTATTGATATAAAGCGACTTTTTAACAATTTTCATACGAAATGGTATATCAAATCGTATAAATAAAGGTACATTATAAAACATTCTATAACGATGCGAATACATAATCTTTTTTCGCACGAATTAGTTGGCGTAATATGTTATATGGCAAGGAACTATATTCAACCAACGATGTAGTTTACTGCATTATGAAGGAATAATGTAAACTGTAATAAAAGGCGGTTTATGCAGGGTTAAAATAGGAGGGTGAACCAACAATGGATAAGACAGTTACTTTTTCATTCAGTAGTACAAAATATGAAGGTACAGAGGCGACAGAAACATTTACTTTTAAAGAATTAGGTATTGATGATGATTTGGATGATAAAGCACTAAAAATAGAAATAGATAGAATTTTTCAGGCTTGGGTTTGGGATAAGCTTAATATCTCATTTAGTATAGTAATAGAATAAGAGAAACACACATAGTACACATGATGTTCGGTAACAATATTTGACGAACGGGTTGCTTTAGTTAACTTTTGATGCACGAAATATCAAACCAAGTTGTACATAAAATAATTAATTGTCTTTTAACCTGCGATTTTGCTTTTTGTACTTCAAAACAGAACCCGTTAGAATTGTTGGGTTTTTGTTTTTGAACAAGAGAAAATTAAAATTTTTGATTTTTACAAAATTTAGAATCTTCATTTTAATAATTAATTTGGTAAGAAAGGTATCCGTTTTTACCCTATGTACCCCACTTAATTGGGGTTTACTCAAAAGAAGTGACTTCCGAAAAATTTATTCCTAATTTCATCTAGACTTACATTATTTAGTTACCTATTATTAAAATGAGGTGATACTTTGTCAGGCATTTTTAAATTTACAAAATACATTCTTATTCTCATTTCTTTGTTTCAGTTAATGAGGTTCAGTCCAGAACATTTAGAACCCATACTTTTATATGAGTATCTTGCATTTATAGGATTTTGTATTTTACTTGGTGTATTAGAAGACTTTTTCAAACCTAGTAAAAGAACAAATATTTTATTACGTATAGCCATTATCATTTGTTCTCTTGCTTTATTGATTACATCATTCTCTTTTAAATCCACTTCTACCATTATTTTTTCTATAGTAATGTTTATTGCAATTGGTTTCTCAATATTTTTAGAAATTAAGCAAAAGAAAGATTAACACCTTTTGCTTTTTACCCCCTCTACTAATTTTTTGTTAAATTCTTCTTTGGGTCTTTCTTGAAAGTAAGCTCCTTTAACTCTTACACATGTTCTTTGTATACTTGAAACGTTGCATTCTTTTTTAATAGAGTGCTCTTTTTTATGCAGAAATTGAATATCACATTAATTTTCATGTAACATAATTCTGAATTTCGGAAGTAAAATATTTTAGTAACGCTATAATATCAATGTACTTACAACTTCACTTTTTATTGCCTATTTAAGATTGAAAGACTACTTTGTTTTATTTCGCCTATATTATTACTACCTGCTATTAATGGTGGTTTGTGTAGCAATCATATTGTTCAGTAAAATTAATTTGAGATTAGTCCAAATTTAGGTACATAAAATCACTCGTATTTGCAAATAACAACAAACAAATACAGAAAGGAATTTTTTTATGATGAAAAAAATAATCATCTCGTTACTTTTAATGAGTTTCCTAGCCATAAATTTTGCTTTTGCTAAATCAGATACTGAATATTTCCCACAAGATCAACCACCGAGTGTTATAGAGTTAGCATTTTTACGTGAATTAGGTCTACCAATTCTTGAAACAATGTCTTCATACGGTAATAATCAATTATTCGATTATGGAAGAATCGAAAAAATTGAAAGAAATAGACAAAATGACTACTATGATGTTAGTTTAAGGGTTATTTCTTTTGAAGGTGCTCACAATCCACCATTTAAACTAATTAACATCACTTTTCGTATACCTCCTGGTGAAACTTCAGAAAAGTATAAAGTTATTTCAAATAAGGCCGTTATTTCTTATAAAGTTAAAAATATTACTCCTGAAGAAGTTGATAAGTTATCTAAATTCACTAATTAACTCAAAACTGCACATTTTCTTTCAAATCTTCACTTGCCCGCCTATGTTCCATAGTTGCCTATAAATCTAGTATTTCCTGCATTTCTTGGTACTTTCCAATCAACTCTTTTACTACTTCTGGCTGGACACGGAATCGGTTGATTGTTCGGTAGATTGGTTCATGCCCTTGAGCTAACCACATCATCCGAAGACTATCTTTTAAAAGCGCTTAAATTTTGCGCCCTGAGAAGACAGATTGCGTGTAGGCACATAAGCTAATTTTATGCATCATGCGTGGATGGTAGGCAGGACATCCCTCATTTCGAAGGAATGGTTCAAATGCTTCAGGCGGGATACTTTCGACTAAATGATGGACATGGAAGGCAATATCATTCTTTTGTAATTTTACTTCTAAATCTAAAGGAATAACTAATTGATTCATGTTATAATCTTTAAACATAAGGATCCTTCTTTCTGTATAATTTTGTTGTGGTGACTTAATTTTATCAGAAGTGGTCCTTATTTTTTTATGAAAAATATTTAAAGCCGGTGAAATTTTACTGATCGTAAAATTTCACCGGCTTTTTAGTTTAAAGATGGGTTTTGTCCCAGCCTCTTCAGTTTGAGGACAATTTTAAATTTCTTTGGGTTTGTCTACTACATTCTCATAATATCAATCATTCTCATAATATCATCTGATATAACTAATAAAAACAACTAATGACCATAAGAGTGGTTCAATGATTAAACCAACCTTCTATTGCCACTAAAATAACCTTCTTTCGTTAGTTAAGATAATTAAAATGAAGAATCAACCCAGTAAGTGCTTTGGCTACTCTTAAATATACATAATCTGTGCGCTGATTTGCTCCTTCTTTAGGTCTTACCTTCGCTTTTATTCCACCAGATGCCGAATAAACTCTAGAGAGTTCGTCATGAGCTCCTTGAAGCCTACAAAAATCGTTTGGTGGTTCAATTACATTGCCTTCCTCATCGTAAAAAGTGGCTTCACTGAAATCAACTCCAGCTACTGAACCATTTGAATATGTTGTGATTTGAGAATAAGGAGCTATACAATGAAACTCTCATGAAGTGTTTCGGAATAGTTCGGTTTTTCATTTATCATGTTTTGTTAATTTAGAGATTTTTCGGCTTTATGAAGGAACAATTTAGTTATGTCCCAGCCCCTTTTAACAGGTTTTTCATTTTGCAGCTATACTTATTGAAACTGCTCGACACTCACTTTTCAGAGCAAAAGAGCAGTCACATTCAAATGAACATGACTGAATGTTTAATGTACTTAATTAAATATTACTGCCCGTTTGTCACTGTTGGGATACCACGTTGAAGAAGTCCGGCTAAACCAGATAATGTACGATGGCCTGCCGCTTCCCCTCGTCGACCATAAGCAACGATTGAAGAAGTTGTCCCCATTTCAGCTGTACTTCTCCATAAACCTTCGCCAGATTCTCGTACCGCTTTATCGACTTTGTTAATAAAATCTGAATCTCCGTTATTAGCGAATGTATATAAATATCCTGTTGAATACGGATGATCATTAATTAGCCCTGTAAGGTTTAAAACCTCGTCATTAGTTGGCGTCTGAGTCCCAAAGAATGTTTTTGCAGCTGTGAAAGTAGATCCAGATAACGTGGCTGGTGAGCCATTAGTTAATGGGACCATAGCCATCGGAGCATTTGATCTGTTAGTAAGCACATAATTTTTGTAATAATTGCTTAGCTGTATAGAAGAAGTAACTAGAGTCGATTCTGTAAGTGCATAAATATTATTTGTTGGAACAATGCCATGACCTAACCAAACAAGCGATGCACCTACATATGAATCATATCCTGATGAAACATACGGTGCTCGTAATTGTGCCCATGTAGTACCTTTAGCACCACCACCAATTGCAATCGAAACACAATCCGAATCAACAGCGTTACCAAAAGCGTTAATCAAATTAACTCCAGCATTAAAAATATTTGTATAAAGAGGATCATTTTCAACTTCAGTTTGAGAATGGTTAAGTACAACGTCATGATAGTAAGCTAAAGACCCTAACATCATATATGTAGTATTAACAACGCCATTAGCCACTTTAAAAGTTGATCCATCAGCTGTTGTGAATGAACGAACAGTTGGATTTGTTGTACCAAATGATCCCGGATCAGTCATAAGAGTTTTACCGTGACCCGAATTTTGGCAGTGATATAATATTTTTTGATAGTGTCGAGTAAGTGCTGTATTCAAGTACGCTTGTGAATCTCCTGAATCATTTACACCTAAATTATTATACGCATGAGTTGATTTACGAAGCATAGATAATGCTACTAACATAATTGGATAACCTGGATCAATTTCAACTACCCCAGCTTCCCAAGCTGTACTACCACTCGGAATTTCAATTGTGGCCTCCGTTTTAGTGTGAATAGGTGTTGTATAGAAGATATTTAAGTTATGAACGATTGCACTCATCACTCGGCAAGAATCTGAATGATTTGGACCAATTTTGTCGTAAAGCGTTGTCAAGAATTGAATTTGCCATCCCATGCGTTGTAAACCAACTCCTGGAACTGCTCGCCCCGCGAAAATTCGCCCCTGTGCAATTTGTGCTTCTTCAGCTCCCCTATAAGAAGAACCTTCTGGAAATTGTTCGTTAAAGAATTTTAAAGCTTCGTTTACCGTATTTAATACTGCCATTTTTTTCACCTCATGTTTAATAGATTCTAGTTACATATCACTTTTAGACTTTATACTAATAAAGTCACATAATTATGAGCCGGCCAAGTTTGTCACGCTCCAAACTAGTCTGCCAAGCGCAGGTCGGTCGGCAGTCTGTCTCCCCCCTATATAAAGGATATGACAAATACCAAGTCAGGGAAATATTTACATCACCTCCTACCCCCAATTATCTCTTATTTGTTTACTTAATGCACGAAGTAAACGTATGTATCATTTAAACCGTTTGTACTTTTACAACAATTATTCAAGAATCTCTTAAAATTTTCCCTTGAACCTCTAGTTACTTTAGGTTGTATGATAAAGCTATACTTTTGATAGGAGGAATTTTGATGAATAAGGATAGAAAGTTTTCTATTGGTGAATTTTCTGAAAAGACAGGAATGCCAATACCTACTTTGCATTACTATGATGAAATTGGTTTATTACAACCCGAGAAGAATCCTTCTTCTGGGCATCGCACTTACTATTTTCAAGATATTATTACTTTACAAAAAATTATAAGCCTAAAATTTCTAGGGTACCGATTAGATAAAATAGCAATTTTGTTAAATGAGTCGAGTTTTAACGTTGATTTGAATGAAAGTTTATCACTACATTTAAATGCCTTAGTAAGTGAAAAGGAAAAAATTGAACAATCCATACAAGCAATTAAAAGAGTAATAAAGTTACTCGAAGAAGAAGGAGAAGTAGATAGTACGATATTATTTAGCCTTATTTACAATATGAAAGTAGAGCATAAACATGAAGAATGGATGGAACATCATCGTTTAACAGACATCACAGAAGAGCTTTCAATCAAATCAGGGGAAGATAAAATTATGTTGGATAAAACATTTATTCAATTTTCTAAAGAAATGAAACAATTATATGGTAAACCTATAGATGACTCCAAAGTACAAGAGATGGTCAAAAACTATTTAGATTCCATTTTTTCATTTCTAGGTGACGATTTAATACAAAAGTTAGCTAATACTAATTTGGAAGAACTGAATATTCAAGAACTTGAAAATATGACAACTTCTCCTTTCACTGAGGATGAACAAAAATGGTTTAATCAAGCACTAGAGTTTTATATGAAGCAAGGAGAACTGGAATAAAAATCACAAGTATTCATATTTTTTCATGGCTTTTTTTACTGTTTGTCTCCGATTACTTACTTTGTCTAAGCATCGTTTCCACATTCATCTTTTACTGAATATTATAAGAACATAACTAATAAGTTGAGGTGAAATATGGATTTCAATCATTTACGTTATCTTGCAATAGGCGATTCACTTACTGTAGGTATCGGCGTCCCGTTTTTAGACCCTGGATATGTTGAATATTACAGATATCTAAGCCAGCAAAGTTTAACAAAGCGTATTTCTTATCAAAAACATGCAAGGTCAGGGGCAACGACTGAGGATGTTTTAGCCATGCTTAATGCGCCGATTGTGAGGGAAGCTGTAAAATGTGCAAATATTATCACGCTAACAGCTGGAGGGAATGATTTAATAAACGCGGGTAAAGAATTTCTCATAAATAAAAACGAAGAAAATATATCTCATGCTATTAAGCAATCAGGGAAAAACATCTCAAAAATATTAGAAAAAATTCATCATCTAAACCAACAAGAAAAATATATTTTACGCTTACAGAACTTATACAATCCATTTAGCGATATTCCTATAGCAGATGAGGGCATTCGAGCGTTTAATTCATTAATTAACCGTTTTGGTCGGGAATTGAATGTTAAAGTAGCGGATATCTATAGTGTGTTTAAGGGAAACGAAAAAGCTTTGCTGTCAACAGGAGGCATTCATCCTAATAGTAGGGGATACTATCAAATGGCATTAGCTCTAAGTAAGCTCGGATATTCCCCGTTATAAAGCTAAGGGCTTGCAGTAAAAATCTAATCCTTTTTATTTGATGAGCAATTACTTTTTTATTTTTCTAGTAAGGGGCTGACAATCATTGTCAGCCTTTGAACCATATCAGAAATAGAAATGATGGAATTATAAATTCCTCAAATCACAACGCATTTACCTTATTCACATTTCTTCTGTCGTGTTTTTTTGACAAAAGATAAAATGATCGTTAGGGTTCCAAATATGTAGATGATCAGCACGGTATCCACGAAGCCATAAAACACCGTTAATTCGTCTAAGATAAAAACCTTTCGGAAAATTATCGTCTTCAGTTAGTTTTTCGGATGCTATTGTTATAGAGCCAGATGGAGCTTGTTGTTGCTGTAAAGAATCCTCTGAATAACCTTCAGTTTGATCCAGATACTCCATTCTTAGATAAGGTCCTAGCTCAAGCGGACACAATTTCAAACCAAGTTCCTCAGCTCTTTTATAGATTCGATCCGTATTAGCTCCATCAGGAAAGCCAAGGTCTCCAACAGTTAGTTCAACCGTCTGAAGGCTGTACTTCTTATCAGAGGTGGTAAACTTATCAGCAGTAAACAACTTCTCTCCATAATCATTCATCAAGATAGAGTACTGTTTCAATTTCTGAATAAGCTGTGATTTAGAAAGGCCGCCAACTTCCACCGTTCTAGTGATAAATGAGCAATGTGGATACATTTCGTTTTTTTCAATACGCAATTGTAGTCACTCCTATCAAATTTGTTTGAAAATACAATATAGAAGATTATATTTAATTATTCTACAATTACCAATAAATCTCCTTGTTTAACTAACCTGTGCTGTTAGTTGGTGGAAAGCTTCAACATTGCAATCCCAATCACGTATGTAATGCGTTTTTTGCACTTCTACAATCTTTTGCTTGTATTTGCAATACTGTTTTTTTATTTTCATCTCTATGTCACAGGCTATTCACTATACAAACATAGCTATCACATCATAATAATAGTAAGGTAAAGCTAATTTAGCCTTACACCTCCGAAGGGTTTTACTGAGGGTCACTCCTATCCCAAGTGACCCTTTTTTATTTTCTTATCTCACAAAAAAATATTTTTTAATGCCTATAGCTATATGGTTTAACACCCCACTCCGTCTCTACAGCTTACATATAATAGATTGTAGAAAGGAGGGATATATATGGGATACTACGGCAACGTTGGTGGTATAAATAGTGGATGCTACTATGGTGGCGGATATGGTAGTGGTTCTTCATTTGCCTTAATTGTTGTTCTATTTATACTTCTAATTATTATCGGCGCTACTTTTTTGAATAGAGAGTATTAAAATTTCCGATTTAAGGGTCGCCTTAGCCTGGTGGCCCTTTTATAGTTACTTTACTCATAAGCATCCTATCGGATAGACTTCGGTCTAGAAACAGGATGGATAATTATAAGATTGAAAATTAAATAATTACTATTCTTCATTCTACCTTCCTTTTTGTCCAAACAACTGTATTTGATATGAATAAAATATTGAATAGAAAGGAGGTGAATATAAATGGCATCATTTGAAATTGGAGCGAGAAGCCTTTTCAATTTTCGAAACGAACGCTTTTTCTTATTAGTTGAAGATGAAATTACAATTCCAGATCAAGGTGTGGAGATTGATCCCGTTAACATTTATGAGATTGACCAACAAACATTCAATTTTATCAGAGATGAAGGGGATACACCTGTGATTCGACCAGTTATTAAACTTCCAACTGTACCACCTGGATTTAAATTAGAACGAAAATGTATTTTTACAGTTGATAATGCATACTACGTAATTTATGATTTAGAAAATGGAACAGATAACAATGTTTTATTAAGAATCGGTGCAGCTTTATTTAACTCATTGAGAAATTCTGGTGTTCGTGAATGTGTACCTCAAGATTTCATTAATTAATAAAATTAACTTGTCAGATGATGAAGTGTTATATATAGAACAGAACTTTGATATTGACTGACATTGGGAATTTATAGAAAAACCTTAAAAATAATGAAGGCTCCACCTTGAACTTCTTCCCATATGTTCATTAATTTTTATTTCCCTTTTTACTTAGATAACTTATACTTCATAGTAAAAAAGGGACGATCATCAATGAACAATAGTTCAATATCAAAATTAAAAGCCTTAGCTAAAAAACTACAACAAAATTTATTTATACTTTATTTGTCCTATAAAGATCCCAGATCACCTTGGTATGCCAAGCTTGTGGCAATGCTCGTAGTTGCTTATGCTTTTAGCCCTATAGATTTAATTCCAGATTTCATTCCTGTTCTAGGGTATCTTGATGATTTAATAATAGTACCTTTAGGAATTATCTTCGCTTTAAAACTAATTCCATCATATATAGTAGAGGACAATAAAGAAGCCGCAGAAAAGTTAAAACTATCTAAAAAACCAAAGAATTGGTTAGTTGGGATACTTTTTATTATTATCTGGGTTATCTTTGCTGCTTGGATTAGTAAAATTATTATTCAATATATTTAAAGAAATGTTCAGCAAGATTATATCTTCCTTGCTGAACATTTCTTTTTAACTATTCACTTGTCCAACATCGGAAATTTTCGAAGCGTGTCTTTGTTTTACTTTTTTCCAAATTTCCCGTTACCCTGTTTAAATTACCCGTAATCTTTGATCCTTGCTTTAAGAGGCTCAGCCGCTTTATCCGTTGTTTTTCTTCGTAATATACGACAATTTCGGTTCTTCGCTTAAGCTGTTTCGTTTATTTATCTCACTACACCAACACCTTTCAGTATAAATTGACTATATATGCTCAATATTTTAGCGATTCATAAGTTCGTCAGTACCCTTGCTTAAACCTTCCACAATCTTTTTACATCGACCAATTCTTGTCCATCAAATTCCATTCTGTATATGTCTGGCTTTGTTGTATGTAGTAAAAAGTTCAGATCGTATCTACTATCATAAAAGCCCATCATTAAAGTCATAACAGCCCCATGTGTGCCGATTACTACTTTCTGTCCTTGATAGGTCTTTAATAATTCTTTTAAAACTTTAATAGCACGTTGTTGGCAGGCAGCATTTGACTCGCCTCCTTCTAAAGCATAGATTGGGTCAGAAAACGACTTTTCTAATAAAGGATATAATTCCTTGTCAGAGATTCGCTTATCCCCTGCACTAAAAATTTTCTCTTTAAGATTTTCAAACACAATTACCTCTTTTGCTATTTGTTCAGCTACTTTCTGAACAGTTAAGATTGAACGACTATACGGACTTGAGATAACAGTATCAATACCCTCTTTTTGTAGAATATCTGTTATTCTTTGAGCGTCTAATCTACCTTTTTCAGTTAATTCTCTCGTTCTCTCATTTCCGTCTTTTGGTGAATCACCGTGTCGTACCATATAAATAAATGTTTTCATAAATGCCCCCTGTATTGATTCTTTTTTTGACCTAAACACTTTGGCGACCATGCTAAAAATCCAAAGAACCTCTACTGTTCAACTTCTGATATCGGTAAGACTGTTGAATATTTAATTTCTCGTAAAGATAAGTTCGTTTGAATGCGGGATATGCCCAGCCTATTTAATTTTCTAATAAAGCGATCTAATTCTTTTCGATCCTTAATAACAACCTTTAAAAGATAATCATACTCTCCAGTTAAACAATGGCATTCTAATATTTCTGTCATTGTTTTTAAGGCATTCTCCAAAGCTTCTAATTCCTTAGCTTGATGAATATTTGTACTCATGAATACGTAGCACAGTAAATCGAATCCCAGTTTCTCTTGATTTAAAATGGCAACTTGTTTGTCAATAAACCCTTCACTTTCTAAACGTTTTATTCTCGTATGGGTTGCTGGCGGGGACAAATTCACCCGTCTCGCTATCTCCACATTACTTATCTGAACATCTCTCTGTAAAATATCCAGTATTTGAGTATCAACACTATCTAATAATTTTCCTTCAACATCTTTCATGCATTTTTCTCCCTTTTTTATATTCGAAATTCCAGCTACATTCGGCGACTTTTTTTAATTTTATTTTGAAAAATCCAGTTATTCTTATTATTATTTTGTTTTTCATTCATCACACAAAATATTATACAGTTAAAAAGATAAAAATGTTATTATTCTTTTATCTAAAAATCTCAATTATACATACCGAAATCAAAGGAGAGATCGTGATTTGAAGAATGTCTATGTTTTATTAATGCTTTTAACTAGTTTACTTTGGGGAGGCAATTTTGTAGTTGCCAAATCTCTTGTTGATCATGCCTCTCCGTTAACATTGACGAGCTTAAGATGGCTCATTGCCGTCGCTGTGCTTCTTCCAATGGTGTGGTGGAAAGAAAAAAGATTACTTCCCTCTCGAGATGCCCTCCTCCCTTTATTGTTAATGGGTGTTACAGGTGTGGTATTGTTCAATATCTTTCAATTTTTAGCCTTAGAAAGAACGACGTCAACGAATGTTGGCTTCATATCTACATTAAATACAATTTCAATTGCGATTTTTTCAACTGTTTTACTAAAGGAAAAGATTAATGTACTTCAAGCAATTGCAATGCTACTGTCACTGTTCGGTGTTCTTCTGGTCCTCTCAAAGGGAAATTTCAACCTATTATTGTCTTTTCATTTTAATTTGGGTGATTTATGGATGCTTGCAGCTGTATGTGTCTGGGGAATTTATTCTGTGTGTAATAAATGGGCAATGAAAACGACCTCGCCACTAATGGCAACATTGTATTCAGGCATATTTGGACTTCTAATCCTATTGCCGTTTAACCTTAGGGATTTTACCATTTCTAATGTTGATCATTCTTTTATACTATCACTTTTATATACGGGGTTTATCTCCACTGTCGTTTGTATGGTACTTTGGGGCATTGGTATTCAAAAATTAGGGGCTACAACATCCGGTGTTTTCCTTAATTTCAATCCCATTTTCACTGCACTTCTTGCGTTTTTATTTTTAGGAGAGAGCATCTCATGGACGCAAGGAATTGGGGGATTGATAGTTATTATTGGATGTTTTTTATTTTCGCATTTTAAAGCAAAAACGAATCAATTAAAGAAATTCTTCTTCAAATCTAGGTCAATAAAACCCATTAACTAATCTTAGAGTAAAATGCTTCACTTAAGGTAGGCTGATTTCTCATAAGGGTCGCGTCATAAGTAATATAAAGTTAAGTATAAAAAGTTCCCGAACCTGTTTTGGGCGCTTTTTTGTATCGAACAACCTTTATTGAGTAAAAACGTCTATTCTAAAAAATAGAGATAAAACTGAGGTGACATTATGCGATTTATTTTTAATAAGATAACACTTTTTAGCATAATTTTTTTATCATTTTGTTTAATAGTAATTGGATCTTTCTTACAAATGATCCTTTTCCCTTTACAAGATATTAATTCTATAAGTAGTCAAGAGCTATTGGAATTTCAAAAAGAATATGCAATAAACTATCCCTTAGGACATGGGCTACTCAATCTAGGTCTATTTCTGATGATTTTAGTAATAATTTTATTCATGATAAAGTTAAAAATAAAATATAATAATCAAAATTAAGATTTCTAACGATCCAAACTCATATAAAGGCGTAGAACGTAGTTAATACAAGGTTTTTTGGAATTTTGCAGAAAAACGCTGCTAGTGCGCTTTCTAAATAAAATCATATATACCATTTCTTAACTTGTAAAAACGCATTATTATGAAGAGACCCTTACTGCAACAACCTTCTTCTATAAACATTGATGTATGAACGGTTTCCTTCACTTCATGGTGAAGAAAATCGTTCTTAGTCCGATCTCCTTTATTTCAGCGGAGGCTTGGACACCAGCTAAAAGAAATTAAAGTGAATTATATTTTTTCACTTCTAAAGGAATCGATATTATATATAAATCAATAGCATATGTAGTAATCGTAATCCCTTTACCTTCTTCAGTAAATTTTGCTTGAAGAAACCGCTCCGAAACTTTTCTTTTTCCCCATTTTTTAGGGAGCCATTCAAATCCTAAAAACATACTATTTATCACCTTAAAAGTATTTTATTAAACCTAGACGACAAATTTAAACTGCATCCCAATTGTTAAATCAGAATGTAGTTCGCGCTAAATAATGCTCTTTTTTCTTTTGGCATTAATTTCATTGTAAAATAAGCGGTAATTATTTTCAAAAAAGAATTCTAACACTAAGCTCGTCGTGTGTTCACTGTCTTGTCAAGATTATGCTTCAATTTATGTTGCAAATAGAATTCCTTTCCCCTCTTCCTTCGTACATGGTTTATACTCATAATAAGGTGTATTAAGTACGAATGCCGGGTACTATAACGGCTGAAAATAAAATATTCGAGGTGGAATGACGATGGAACATTGTTGTAGTGGCCTTAAAAATGAAAAGATTATTAGTTGTCCCTCTTGTAAAAATAAAGCTAAAAATGTACAACTAATAACTATTAAATCAATGATGAAACCATCAGTATTAGGATCTATAAACGCTATGAATGATCACTATTTTTGTGCTACCAAAGATTGCCATGTCGTTTATTTTGATGCGAGCAATAAAGAGTATCTTCTAACTGATATTAAGATAGATGTACATCAAAAGAATGATTCATTAAGTACACCGGTTTGTTATTGTTTTGATTGGACTAAAGAAAAAATTAAACAACATGTTGAAAATGAACTTGCTCCTAATCCATTAGAACATATTCGAGCAAATATAAAAGAACAACGTTGTGGCTGTGAGGTAAATAACCCTCAAGGTAGTTGTTGTTTAGGGAATGTTACGAAATATATAAAAGGTCTAGCCTAATGCAAAATATAGCCCATCATCATAACGTATAATTGATTTCCGTTCCAACTAGGTGCTTTGTAACTGACGCTTCGTTCACAGAGCAAAGCTACCTGGAGCGACCGCTGAGCAGCTTCACTCGCGATGCTCGCTCCATGGTCTCGGGCCAGCACGATGTTGACCACGAAGGCGTTATCACAGGATGTGATGTTTTTATCTTCGTCCCTCTACCGCTAATCCCCAAGGAATTGCCCAGTCTTCACTACAATCATCTTATTTACATGACATCCGAAAACAAACGAAACTGATTCCTCTCCAAACAAAAAGCATATAGAAACCACGATGAGTATTTGAATAGTAGTTTATATGGTTCTACGGTCCTTTTGCTTTAACCAGACTTTGATTGATATTCAATTGCCATTAATAACTGTCCTCTAATTGCTTTTCTAAAGTGTAGTACATAATCTTGAAAACTGTGAACTATGATGATAAGTCGATGACAATAACGATATTTTTAAGTGTCGTTTGCTCATCTTTTTCCACAATTTTTTATAGTTGGCTAGAATCCCCCACCTTGACCTGGATAACTCACTATAGGAATTCCCGCTAAGTGCTTCAATATCGCGATAAATAGTTCGTTTCGACACATCAAGCTTTCAACCAATTCTTGAGCTGTCATTTTTTGATGATTCACTAACAAATTTAAAATACTAAACATGCGGGTTGATTTCATTTCTTCTTGCTCTTTCAATCATTTATGGGTTATCTTTACCCTTTTGTTCAGTCTGAGCATTTTTCCAATAAGTGTTTGATCCATTACATTTTAAAGTTGCATTTTTCGGTACCTGTTTCATTATAAGAAGAAGATTTAGTAAATCAACTGACGATCCCAGCGAGTTTAGTATAATCAGGAACTTTAATGTCGTTGTTAAAAGTCCAAATGCACTGAAAATTAAAGGGAAAATTATTGAAAGTATCATAAAAGGTGCAATCGTAATGAATAGATATCTTGATTTTGAAATTTCTTCTTCCGTCATGACAAAACCCCCGAACAGAGTAAGGCCTACAGCAGTTTTTTCTGATTTCATAAAATTAGGAATGAATATCAAATGAAGTAGCTCGTGAATGATTAATAGGCAGACGATCCCCAAAATAACGCTTAAGTTAATAGTTATTGATAATCCAGCAGAAGTAAATCCAAAATCTCTCAATGAAATACTAGAAAAAATATTTATTACCCCAATAGAGATCATTGAAGCGACAATCATTAACGGGATAGATAACAAAATAGCACTTATTAAATTTTTTGGTTCTTTCATTGGAATCCAGCCATGTTTAATGAAGTCTACATGTAATTTTGGGTTACTTTTTGGCAATTTGTTTAATAGTTTCATTTAACCCCTCCTTTTATAATTTCACTTAATTGGAATATACCTTCTTTCATGTCATCGAGTGAGGCATACCCATAAGAGATTCGTATAAACTGACCCGATTTTTCAGCATAAATACTACCGGGATTTAGAAGAATATTGTTGGCTAATGCTTTTTCAAATAGCCTTTTCACTTTAAATTCAGGCTTTATTTTTACCCATATGAACAATCCACCTTTTGGGATGTCCCACGTAGCGTAAGCACTTAAATATTTATCCAGTGCATCTACAGCAATTTTTCTACGAATGCTAAGTTGTTCTCTTACTTTTTCAAGATGATCATCATAGAAATTACTAGCTAGCCACTCTGCTGCAACGAGTTGTGAAAGAGTACTTGATCCATAATCGGATTGCATTTTTAAATCTGCTAATCGATTTATGACTGACTCCGGGCCAACGATCCAACCAATTCGTAATCCTGGACTAATGGTTTTCGATAAACTCCCAACATATAATACATTTCCGTATAGATCCATTGCTTTCAATGGTTTAGGTGGTGGATTGTCAATCCATAAATCACGGTACACATCATCTTCTATAACTGGTAGCTGCTCTCTTTCACAGTATGCAATTAATTTCGCACGTCTTTCTTCTTGCATTAAGGCGCCTGTTGGATTATGGAAGGTCGGAATAGAATATAAAATATTTTTTCCTTTTTCCTTTGTCGGATAAATTGAATCGATAATAATGCCCTCGTTGTCCATTGCTAATCCTTGCAACTCCATCCCTGCTGACTCAAAAACAGTCAACGAGTATAGATAGGACGGCACTTCTAACAACACCGTCGAACCTCTTTTTAGAAGTCCAATCGAGATTAGATGTAAAGCTTGGAGCGCTCCAGAAACTACGAGAATGGACGCCGGGGACGCTTCGACCCCTCTTACCTTTAAATAGTCACTAATGGCTTGCCGTAATTTTATATTTCCTTTCGGCTCTTCATAGCCAAACGAGGTTAATTGATTCGAAACCTTTTGAACGATGGTTTTCATTTCTTCTAACGGGAACATCTCTGGTGATAACTCCCCTTTACTTAATTGAATAAGATTCGAATTTGATTCCGCTTCGTTAATCTCCTGCACCATCGAAACGCTAGGTTTATGAATGCCTAATCTGACATTTTCATTCCAGTTAGTCGAGGCTTTTGCCCCCATCAACGTCCAAGTATTATTGGTAACGACTGTTTCCTTCCCTGCTTTACCTTCTAGTAGCCCATCGGCCATAAGTTCCTCTAATGCCGTTATGACTGTACTACGATTAACCTCAAACTGTTTTGCTAAATTACGTTGACTTGGTATGGGGCTTCCGATCGCCCACTCCCCTTTAGCAATTTTTTCTTTTATAAAATCTATAATCAATTGATATTTTGGTTTTTTCATATGTACGCTCTTTTCTGAACTGGTTGGTTTTTTTCATTTTAACCTGTTGGAGAAATTTTACCAAAATCCTATTAATATTGAAAACATAAAAATAAATGGTTGGATAACGAGGTGTATTCATGTTAAAAACATTAGATCTTAAGATTATTTCTGCTCATTTCATAACAATCATAATATGGGCATCGGCTTTTCCAGGAATACGGGTGGCATTAATGGCCTATTCACCTGAACATATATCACTTTTACGATTATTAATCGGCTCATTCGTTTTAATAATCATAGCAGTTATTAGAAAAACTCCTTTGCCTGAGTTAAAAGATATCCCCATTATTTTATTACTTGGCTTTTTAGGTTTCACCGTGTATCAAGTAGCACTAAATTATGGAGAGCAAACGATTAGTGCTGGCGTTGCAAGTTTACTTGTTTCAACAACCCCAATAATAACGGCTTTATTAGCTGTATTCTTTTATCGTGAGAAGCTTAGTTTATGGGGGTGGGTTGGTTCACTTGTTGGTTTTTGTGGTGTAGCATTTATTTCTATAGGAGGTTCAAGTGAAAGTTTTACTTTTAATACTGGCATTGTCATAGTTTTAGTAGCATCCCTTTCAGAAAGTATTTACTTTGTTTTTCAACATCGTTATCTAGAAAAATACGGCGCTATTCCCTTTACGATGTACGCCATTTGGTCAGGTACTATTTTTATGCTACTATTCTCACCCGGCTTAAGTAAAGCAATAATGGATGCCCCGTTAAATGCAACATTAGTCATTTTATATCTTGGAATCTTTCCCACAATCATTCCATATTTTACGCTAGCTTATGTTACTTCGCGAACAGGGGCAGCTGAAGCAACAAGTACGCTTTATTTAACCACTGTTTTTGCATTTCTTATCGCATGGATTTGGCTTGGTGAAGTGCCGCATTTTTCTGCCATCACTGGTGGCTTGATTACTTTAATAGGTGTATTTATTGCAAACATAAAGAAAGAAGATATTCATAGAGAAAATAACAATGCACAGAGTTTAAACTAACTGGCTGTTGACAACAGGTATTAGTGTAGTTAACGCTAAACCTGTTGTCTGTTTTTTAGTATTATTAAATAATCTCACAGCACAAAATAATAGCCCTCCACATTTGTGAAAGGCAATTAGCGATTTAGCTACTCACTTGTAATAAAAATTCATCGCGTTTTGATACAGAATTTTCTCAGCTGACCTTGCATCAAACAATTCTTGAATTAGTTCAATATCGGCATAAGCAAAGGGTCTTTTTGCACGTGTGGATGGCAAATCTGTGCCGAACATTAACGCCTCTGGATTAACAGCATAAATAGATTTCAAAGCATGTCCTACATCGAGCTCCACACGACCAAAACCAGTCGCCTTAACTCGTACACCTTTTTCTACGAGGCGTAACAAATGAGGTAAGCCTTCTTCGGATAATCCCAAATGATCAATTGAAATCGCTGGTAATTTTTCAATCGTCGGTGCAATTTCAGGCAAATCTTGTGCGTCGATATATAATTCACTATGCCAACCAGCTAAATCATACACACGTCTCGCAAAATAATCGAGCTTGGATAAATTTTCAGAACCACCACGCTTCACATTGAACCGTAGTGCGCGCACACCTTTTTTATGTAAGTCCATAATCTTATCATCTGTCGCCGAAAACGGTAGTTGCGTAACACCACAAAATGCAGAACCCATTTTCTCTAAAGCATTCACTAAATAATCTTGGTCAAAACCTTGAAAAGAACCTGATACAATTGCACCACCTTCAATATGATAAGTCGCTGTTTCCTTTTGGTAATCTTCAACAACATAACTAGGTGGTATATATCCTTGATTTTCAGTAATAGGGTAATTAAAATCAATAATATGAAAGTGCGCATCAAAAATTTTCATCTTTTCGCCTCCTTTTTCTTATGTTATCAAACAAATAACATAAAAGGAATTTATGAATTCATGCGGTTATCCATAAGTTTTTCTTATCAAACTGAACAACCGTACCGTTGAAGTCTTGCACAAATCCTTATTTTGTTCTATATAAGAAATACTTTAAATAACGCTATAAAATCTGCAACAAGGAACCATATTGCATAGTGATTCTCTTGTTGTTTTCTCTTGCTTATCCAAAATAATATCATACTGATTCATACTAAAATTATTTCCAACACTGCACCTGTTTTAATGCCTATAATCATTCCCAAGTTGCCTTCTCACTTTTCGTTTTTTTATTGTAAGTACAAATTTATTACATTACTTCCTGTTATACCACATCTACGTTTTCAATATTACGAATACCTAGATACGCAATGATTACTCCAACTGCTCCAGGCCCTAATTGCAGTGGAATGAAGGTCACCAAAGAAATTTCTGGGTTATAAGCACAAGCAATTGCTACCACGAGAAGAGATGAACCAATAGTAGCCGGGACAGAATAATTACGCATTCCAAAATATAATGGAATTAAACTTGTTCCTGTTGAAGCAATAGTAAAAGGTACTATGTTTGTAGCTTCACCTACGAACTGACTTACAGTTATTGTAAATGGGACGATAGGGAAATAAGTATTTATGATCGAAAATAGACCCGCTACAACGATATTCGATATCATCGTAGTCATGAATGTTAAAAAAGCTATCAAGGTCAATTTACTAGCAATCAGTTTCTTGCGACTAACAGGATACGTGAACATAAGCAAAATTGTTCTATTTTTATACTCTTCAACAACTAGTTTCGCCATTAATACAGAGGCAAATACAATAAACGTTGCCCTCACGCTTGCACCAAGTAGTACATTTACATCTTCGTACGTTGAAATGGGTATATCCCCCTCCTTCTGTGTAATAAAAATTACGCAACACACTACTGCAGTTATCATGATGTTTGCGATCATGGCACCTTTCACATACCAACCTAAGTTACATTTTTTCAATTCCAGTTTCAGTAAATGCAGCATAGAACGAATTCTCCCTTTTCAGTTTGTTATTGTATGATAATAAAAACAACACTCATTATGTTGAATAGCAACCTATAGCTGTTCTTGAATTTATCCATTATTAAACGTAATAAATTAATAACGATAATAATAGTCACTGTCGTTTTAACAAGAATATCTAATAATAGCATTAGTCCGCCTCCATTTTTAAATCCCCACGACACAAGTTCAAAAGGACAGGCGGTCGCCACAATACAAATGATTATTTCTATAAAATAATTAGATAATCGATATTTTTTCCATCCTAGTTCTATCAGTTTAAGCATAGATTTTCTCTCCGTTCGTTTATTAAAGAAATACTCCTCTAAAGAGCTATGTTGTTAAGCGTAGCTTACATTAATTGACAACTTTTTTTAGCGCTCATAATCCGTAATAGAATTTCCTCCTTTCCTATACTTTAATTGTACGAATCGATCATCTCTTTTTTCTTACTCATTCCTTACAAAATTATTAATTGCAATAGACTAAATCAGCAGTTCTTTAAAGTGAGAGAAAATATCTAAAAAAATACCAGGCTCAAATTAATAGAGTACCTGGTATTTTGGGTTTACCTTATGACATCAGAAAATTTTGAATAGCACGACGTTCTAAATAAGGCATTTGAAGTCGTGCTAATTGTTAAGACAGAAGTATTAAAGTTCTTTCCTCAATTTAAATGATTATGTATTTAAGCCTTTACTTGACTTTGTACTGAATTCCGTTTGTTTATATTAGTAGCAATGTAAACACCTACCAGCACCATCACCATCCCAACGATTTGTATCGATGTAATTGAGCTACCATACGCAATAACTGCAAGTAATGTTGCGACTATAGGCGTCAAGTTTAAATACAAGCTTGCTTTACTGCCTCCTAAGCTCTCTACACCCTTGTTAAAAATAACATAGCCAATCAATGTCCCACAGACGACCATATAAAACATTTCAATCCAACTTTGAACCGACATATTAACTACTTGATCCCAACCGCCTTCAAATACCGTACTAATCGCTAGGAAAGTAGCACCAGATAACATCATAATAGTATTCGATAGCATTACTGGTATACCTTTAAGCATAGATTCACCCATTAATGCATAAACAACTCCGCATAAAAGTGCCCCGACAAAAAGAATATCTCCTAAGTTAAAAGAAAGAGCAAACAAATCAGACAGGGACCCTTTGACAATAACAATAATTACGCCAATCATCGATAAAGCTAAACCTATTCCAGATTTGTTATTCCATTTTTCTTTACCTAATATGAATGCCCCTAACATCGTGAATACAGGCATCGCAGCTATAATTAACGCACCATTTGTTGCTGAAGTATACTTCAATGCCGTAAAGAAAAGAGCATTATAACCAAAAATTCCGATAAAGCCAATAAATAATAAACCTTTCCATCGATTTCTAATGACTTGCCACTGCCATTCTTTCTGAATTGTGATGAATGTAACGAGTATTATGCCTGTTATGCCAAAACGTAGCGTAGCGGCAACAAGTGGTGGAACTTCCGTAATGACATGCTTCGCTGTCGCAAAGGCTCCACCCCAAAACAAAGGAACGAACAGCATTAATAAATACATGTTTCTCGATTGATTTTTATTTTCCATAATTTAACCCCTCCTAATCTTTTTAACGACGTTCATATGTTTAAATTTTTAAACATATGAACGTTGATTGTAAAAAAGAACAAATCAATAGCTTTGCTCAATCGTTTGAATTAGCTCTTTGATTTGTTTTAAAAACTCATTAGAACTTAATGAATAATATTTTTCATTCCCATTTCGGTTAAAAGTAATTAAGCCTGCTTGTCTTAAAATTTTTAAATGATGGGAAACGGCTGGTCTAGAAAGCTCTATTCTTTCTGTTAATTGATTGACATTTAGGCTATCATGTGTGAGTAATAGCATGATGATTTGTTGACGATTCTCATCACCAAGTGCTTGGAAAATGGGGGTTGATAATTTAAATTTTTCTAAAACTTGTTCTTTGTTATTGCAATTAAAATTTTCCATAATTCCCATCCCTATGTTTAAATTTTTAAACATATTTAATTTTAATTAAAAAACACAATTTGTCAAGACACTTCCATACGAAAACCCATACCAGATGGATACAGCAATCTAGCTTTTATAAAACTTTATTCAAAAGCTATTGCTCACAAAAGATTGATTTCGGTAAAGGTTCGTTACTAATTCTCCTTCAGGGCTATTCTCATCTTTAGCGAGAACCATATCTCCGACTTCTATGGCTTCGATTTTCTTCTCTCCTTCATCCGTTAAAAACTTTGTTCCTGCGAAAAGCAATTACATCTTGCTTTTTTTATTTACCTGCATTCTTAGTTCAATAAGAAAGAAAAGAGCTACTTATGCAACTCTATGATCTTTAGGGAAAGCCCCCATTACTTTATGTACATTTATTCACAAACTTAGCTGTTCGTTTGGAATAAAGTTTGATTAAAATAGAATTACAAACATTAGTTCTATAACATAAAAAAAGCTCACACTTTGAAAAAAGATTAATCAAAATGTGAGTTCAATTTATTATTAGATGATCACTTTTTTTAAAAAAAGTTCGGCTACTTACTTACTACAATTCACTCTCAATTTTTGATTGCATTCTTAAATAATGAAGTAACTCCCTTGATGCAAATTCAACAAACCCACTGATAAAATCTAACTTATCTTCTGCCAAAAAAGGGGTATACCCTTGAGGATTCCCCACATATCCTTTTGAGACAATTACCTTTGCTCTTTCGCCTCCTTCTTGCCATTGTTCCATTTCCTCTTTGTTCAATAGCCTAGGGGATAGTTCCTTGATTTTTTCTCCTCTCACCAAATCAGGGAAATGTTTCAAAAATCGAGCTGTCCCCTGCGCTCCTGCATGAAAATCAGGATAGCTCGGAGGAGGTTCAAACGAACCAAAGGAGAGATCGATATCAAAAATCAAAAATTCTTCTTGATCTTTTGTAATTCCTAACTGATTCGCTAACATATTAGCAATAACCGAACGAACATCAATATTTAGTGTTTGCCTTGTCTTTCTAATAGCTCCTATCAGCGCATCACCATGCTGTTGATCTCCGTGTACATCAATAACAAATATCCGTTTCGCTCCCCATCTGAAAAGAGATTCCCACATATCGAATAAGACTGCCTGTACCGTCTCCTTTCTTGACGTAAAAGAACCAGGAAATGCACCAGTAATATGATTTACACCAAAGTAGTAAGGAGGTGCTATTATAGATGAAATGTTCTCTTTTTCTAGCCTTTTTTTTATAGAACGACAAATATAATGACTCTCGTAAATATCAACCCCTGTTGGTAGGTGAGGCCCCTGTTGTTCAATCACACCAGTCGGTGACAGTACCACTGCACCTTTTTGTAATGCCTCTTCAATTTCAAGCCAAGTCATATCAGCAACAGTATCTTTAAAAATAGAATACATGGATTCTCCCCCATTTCTTTTATTTGAAATAAGTTATATTACTTAAGCTAAGTCTTAGGGAAAGGTGGAAAATGGCGTAGAATACTGTTAAAAGCTAAGGTGGCTGCAAGTATTAAGGAGTTCCGAAAAATAAGGGGTTTGGCACCGATTGAGACAGCTGAAAAGGATTCTCCCCTATTCACAACGAAAACTGGTAACGCTTATTTTCCGAGTTATTTGGACCAGATATTTAAGCGCGAATTTTCGAATATAGTAAGTGATAAAGTAATAACTCCCCATATTTTTCTCCATGCTTTTGCTATTATCTCACATATTTATGGAGCCGATATCTATAAGATAATGAAATCTCTGGGGCATGAAAAAATAGAAACAACAATCATTTAGATGAGAAGATTTTGGCTACTGCTCAACATGCTATTCATGAATGGGAAGCGGATCAGTTTGATGGGTATATATAAAATAATCCATTTAAGATTAAAACTTTTTGAAAAAAAAGAATTTAATGATACTATAAACTAAGGTAAATAAAAACTGCTATGGAAAATAATTCAATAGCAGTTTTTTAAATAATTATATTTATTTCTTCACAGTGTACACAAAGTAGAATTCGCCATCTGCAGCACCATTTGAAAGTAATTTTGGTGCGTCTGCAGAAGCATTCTTTGTATCTAATAAACCATCCCAGTTAGAGTACCTAGATAATTTACCCCATACACGGTTCAAATAAGGTTTGAAAGCCACATAACCTTTTTCGCCAGTTTTTAACCCTTCAAAACTAAACGTAGTAGATCTTGTAGCACTATTTGTCCATGTGAACCCTGCATTTGCTTTGATAGCATTTTTTTCAGCTGTTAGGCCGACGCTGTATGATGCTGATACAGTTGCTGAAACACTTTCACGAACTGAACATTTAGGTGTAGTACAACTAATATTAGCTGTAACTTTTTGTACTGGTCCATCGACTACTGAATGAGCAGTTCTTACAAATTTATAATATTCATAATAATCTCTTAAAGGAGCAATATCTATTAGTTGGGAATCATTCATTGGAGGTTCTACTTCTTTAATAACGTTAATTTCTGAAGGTGAAGTTTCTGTCTCTGTCTTTAGAGGTACCACATAAGCATCTAAACTTTCATCGAAAATTGATTCCACTTGCGATAGGTCGAGAGTAACATTTTCTTCAGCTGAAGCATTAGATACACCTAAACTTAGTCCAATACCTACAATTAATAAACCAAAGATATTTCTAAAAGCTTTTTTCATGATCTCCATCATCTCCTTTTTTTTATTTCACAAACATAATATACTAATATTTACAAATAATCAAATAAATGGAGGTATTTTGAATGTCAAAAAGATTTATTGCTATTTTTGGTTCCATCTTTATTGTTTTTATCTTTATTGGAATATACCTATTTTTTATGCAAAAGCCCAATCTACAAATTAAAGAATTTGGTACTGGTTCAGGAGATTATGAAGTCATAGCATTTAAAATCGAAAACAAAAGCCCAAAGGATTTAATAATAAAAGAAATTTTCATTGATAATAAAAATATTAATGAAGATACAAGAATTATTAAATATACAGATGAAATAG
>NZ_JAQZSD010000035.1:0-44679 GCF_028674935.1 Lysinibacillus sp. CNPSo 3705
TTGATACTGTAACAATAAACAATAAAAATAAATATCTAATTAATTTTTGGCAGAAAATAAAAAAAACTGTCTAATAAGTTTTTACACACTTAATAGACAGCCTTCTATATGTTATTCCACTTGTTCCAGCAAAAGTTTTTGCTGGAGATTACTATAAATACCTTGTTTTTGCATGAGCTGCTCGTGATTGCCCTGCTCAACAATTTCACCTTGTTGAATAACAAGAATTTGGTCGGCATTTTCGATTGTTTTTAGACGGTGCGCAATAACAAAGCTTGTGCGCCCCTGCATTAAATGCTGGAGACCTTTTTGGATATCAACCTCTGTTTGCGTATCCACACTGGATGTTGCTTCATCTAAAATCAAAATATCCGAATTTTCTAAAATTTCCCGGGCAATAGCCAATAATTGTCGCTGACCTTGACTTAAGTTTGCCCCACCTGCTTGTACAGGTGTATCATATTGTGCCGGTAAATATTTAATAAAATTATGGGCATTCGCGATTTTCGCAGCTTCTTCCACCTCTTCATCTGTAGCATCAAGTTTACCGAAACGAATATTTTCACGAATCGTTCCAGAAAATAAATACGTATCCTGCAAGACAACACCCACTCGTTGACGGATCGTTGCCATTTTATAATCTTCAATATTATGACCATCAATCAAAATTTCCCCTGCATCGACATCATAAAAACGAGTTAACAAATTGATAATCGTCGTTTTCCCTGATCCGGTTGGGCCAACAAGTGCAATCGTTTCACCAGCCTTGGCATGGAAGCTAATATTTTTCAGTACTGGCTTCTCTGGCACATAACTGAAGGATACATCTTGGAATGACACATCCCCTTTTAAACTTTGACAATCAAGGGCCTGTTTTTTATCAGCTACTTCCGATCGTTCATCTAAAATTTCGAAAACTCGTTCCGCCCCAGCAATTGCTGACTGGAATGTATTCAAAAGGTTAGATAGCTGATTCAGTGGACGGAAAAATTGACGTGTATACGTGACAAATGCGGCAATAACCCCAACCGAAACGATACCCTTTACCGATAAAAATGCTCCTGTGCCAATAACAACAGTTAAACCTAAGTTATTCATAAAGTTATTAATTGGGCCTAGTAAACCAGAAGTAATTTCTGCTCGTTGCGCCGAGTTACGGAGATTTTCGTTCTGTTTATGGAACGTTTCAATCGTTTGTTGTTCTGTTCCAAAAAGCGTCACAACCTCCGCCCCCGTAATCATTTCCTCAATAGTACCGTTCAGCTTCCCTAAATCATGTTGACGTGCCGCATAGTTTTTACTACTACGTTTAATAATCTGCTTCGTCGTAAAAACAATTAGAGGAATAATAATCAGCGTCACGATTGCTAGCTGCCAGCTAAGCGAGAACATAGCAATACTAACACCGATTACCGTTAGCACCGATGATACGATTTGTGTCACACTTTGTGCTAATGCCGTATTTAAATTATCAATATCATTTGTTACACGGCTCATTAAATCACCGAGTGCTCGCTGATCGAAAAATCTCAGTGTTAATGTTTGCAGCTTTTTAAATAGTTCTAGTCGCAATGCTCGAATTGTTTTCATCGCCACATGAATCATGACATATGTTTGTAGCCACGTAAAAATAGACGCTGCAGTATAAATAACTGCTAACACAATACCTAGACGAATCGTACCAGCAATGTCCTTTTTCATAATATATTCATCAACGATATGTCCGATTAAGTACGGCCCTGCTAAACTTAACAATGTAGAAGCTACTACAAAAAAGATAGAGAAATAAAGTCCTATTTTTTGTTGCTTCACATATTGCCATACACGATTAATTGTTGCTTTTTGATTTTTCGCCTTTTCGGTTGGACCAGCCATACGTGGTCCACGTCCGAAATGCATTTGCTTTGGTTGACTTTTACTCATTGTTGTACACCAGCCTTTTGCTGTGAAGCGTAAATTGCTTGGTACGGTTTATTATTCTGCAATAACTGTTGATGTGTACCTTGACCTACAATTTCGCCGTCCTCTACGACAAGAATTAGGTCCGCCTGTTGAATAGAAGCAATTCTAGACGCTACGATAAACGTCGTTGTATCTTTATATTGATTGGCAATAGCTTGCTGGACATGTTTTTCAGAGGCGCTATCAAGAGCAGATGTCGTATCGTCCAACACTAAAATAGCTGGTTGTCTTACGAGTGCACGCGTTAACGCTATTCGCTGCTTTTGACCGCCAGAGAGATTGGTTGCCCCCTGTGAAAGCTCATATGCTAAGCCTTTATCCAGCCGGTCCACAAATTCAGTGGCACATGCTGCATCAAGAGCTTGCTGTACTTCCTCTGACGTTGCATCCTCTTTTCCAAGACGAATATTATCGTCAATTGCACCTGAGAACAGTAATGCTTTTTGAGAGGTAAAACCGATATATTTACGTAAAGTTGATATTCCATAATCTTTTAGCGGCTTTCCATCCAAGTGAATTTCTCCACCAGTCGGGTCAAATAAACGTGGTAATAGTTTCACTAATGTTGATTTTCCACTACCTGTTTTGCCGATAAGACCTACCGTTTGCCCCGCTTTTACTGAAAATGTAATATTTTTCAGCACATCCTCCGCCGATTCATAATAACGATAGCTCACATTGTGAAAGTCAATCGCCCCTTGAATTGGCGAGGTAAGTGGATTTTCTGCTTCCTTTACTGCTACTTCTTTATTTAAAACATCCACGATACGCTCTCCTGAAGGAATAGCTCGTGCAATTTGCATGAGCACCATGCTAGAAGTCATCAATCCATTTAAAATAATCGTTAAATAGTTAATAAATGCTAGGATAACCCCAACCTGTAGTGTACCGGCTTCTACTTTAATTGCACCAAGCCAAAGTGCTGCTACAATTGCTAGATTGACAACGAACATTGTAAACGGCACAAGTACACCAACAATTTGCTCTGCTGTAATAAAGCGCTTCGTCAGCGTATCATTTAGCCCGCTAAATTGTTCAATCTGTTGCGTTTCACGACGGAACGCTTTCACAACACGAATCCCCGCTAAATTTTCCTGAAGCTTCGTATTCACACCATCAATCGCTTCCTGTACTCTGCGGTATAGGACACCTGAGTACTTTGTGAAAAAGTACATCGCCATAATTAATATCGGTACAATAATAAGAAGTATAGAAAATAGCTCGCGTGCTGTCACAAAAACAATAATGACCGCTCCAATAAATAATAGAGGACCACGAACAAAAATACGCAATGTCATCATAAACGCACGCTGAACACTTTCCACATCACTCGTTAAAATCGTAATGAGCTTCCCTGTTGTAAAAGCGTCACGTTCCTTTGCCGAATACGTCATCATTTTTTCATACAGTGCTTGACGAACATCCGATGCAAAATGGATCGCTGCCTTTGAACTATAATAGGAGCAACCTATCCCTCCAACAAGTCCAAATACCGCACTCATTAGCATCCAAATGAACATTTTCAGCACATATGGATTGTCGCTATTAGCAATACCTGTATCGATCATATGCTGCATAATAGTCGGCTGTAGTAAATCCATCGTTACCTCAAGTACCATTAATAGTGGCGCGATCAAGGTGAAAAATTTATAGGGTCCTAAAAACCCTCCTAATTGTTTTATTGCCTGCATTCTTTCGTCTCCGTTCTTTTCTTTCACACCTTAATTATAACTGAAAATCATTCTCAAGCGGTAATTAATTTTTCGAGTCTCGTAATATTCGAGACACGATTGTTAATTTATGTAGGTTTTGGTCACTGTCGTAATTGTTCAGGCTATCACCTAATGAACATTTCCATTTATCAATATATTGAATTAAAGGAAGATTAGGACCAATGTTCATTTACCTATGCTAGAATGAAAGTTAGGATGAAGTAAATATTACCAATAATGTTATAAATCATAAGGGGGGACGAGAAATAGTGTTTCCAATCTTTTATTCCATTGCTATGCTTATCATTTTGCCTGCTAGCTTTATCATTTCATTATGGAAAGCTCCTTTTAAAAGTACACTGGAATGGTTGTTGGACTTATTGGTGACGACAGCACTAATCGTTTGGCTATTTCAAGCAGGAAACTGGAGTTGGGTCGGCTATTATGTTCGATTTCTTTGGTTGGCGCTCTTAATTGTCACAATCATTTATTCTTGGAAAAAGGTAAGTAATTTACCGTTTACAATAAAATATTCAGTAAATCAAAAGTTTTCAATTGGTATTTATATTATCCTTATTTTGATTTTTGGTACGTATAATGCTTTGGTCTTAAAAAGCTATACAGTAGCCGAAAAAGGTATTGAGCTATCTTTCCCACTTAAAAATGGCACCTATTATGTCGGACAGGGTGGTAATCAAGTATTAATGAACTATCATCAAGCCTATCCAGGTCAAAAATACGCATTAGACATTTTAAAATTAAATACTTTTGGAACCCGTGCAAGTGGACTATATCCAGAAGAATTAAATAACTATCAAATTTACGCAGATATTTTGTATAGTCCTTGTAACGGAAAAGTAGTCGACATCCAAAATGATTTACCCGATCTGCCCCCTCCTAAATCTAATCCAGAAAACCCAGCGGGAAATCATGTCGCCCTAGCATGTGAGAACTATGATGCTACCATTATTTTAGCCCATATGCAAAAAGGAAGCGTAGCAGTGGCAAAAGGAGAAAAAGTAACAGCAGGACAAATACTTGGAAAAGTAGGAAATTCGGGCAATACAAGTGAACCACATTTACACATTCATGCCGAAAAGGATGGGAAAGGTGTACCGATAACATTTAATGATCGATTTTTAGTGCGAAATAGTTTAGTACGATAATATTTTAAAAATGGGTAAATTCTCAAAAGAGGGTGGATAACGATTGTCTGAAAAAAATCAAACAAACAATAGTTCTGTCATTTCTTTAACGGTTGGAATTCTATCATTGCTAATACCTTTTATTGGTTTAATCTTAGGCATTATAGGAATAATATTTTCAAGGAAAGCTGTTAAAGAAATTCATACAACTAATGCAAGTGGTAGAGGATTAGCAACTGCAGGTTTAATTTGTAGTATAATAGGGGTTATTTTACAAATCCTTGCGATTTTGGGGTATATAGCTTTTTTCTCAATGACGGTGGTTAAATATTAACAGCTAAATAGAGCGTAATTTACGCTCTTTTTTAATCTGTGCGATTTTCAATACTTTTGTCCCCCTAAAGGGAACTCGTTTGTTTGACTCGAGCAATTTTTTTCTTTTACGTAAGCGTCCCCCCTTTCTCAAAAAAAAATCCACCTTCATGTTTTTTCAACATGGAGGTGGACTTGGCATTATAAATCATCAAAGCCGTTATCTTCTACATTAACCTTTACATACTGGCGAGAACGCTGCTCGAAGAAATCTGTTTTCCCTAAATCAACATCCTCATACGCTCTAATCCACTTTAATGGATTTTTGCGATAGCCTTCAAATGGACGTTCCACACCAAGCTGATTACAGCGTACATTGGCGTAGAAATGGACATAATCATGCACATCTTCTACATCGAGGCCTTCCACTTTATCGCCAATCACTTCATTGGCCCAATCAATTTCTAGCTGAACAGCTTCACGGAAGATCTCTTGTACACGAGCTGCTCGTTCAGGTGTATCGTATTCAGGATATTCCTCTAATAGCTCCTGATAAATCTTCACAAATAAATCGACATGTAGCTGTTCATCACGATTAATATAATTAATCATCGTTGACGTAGCCACCATTTTTTGATTGCGAGCTAAATGATAGAAGAACGCGAAGCCAGAATAGAAGAATAACCCTTCTAAAATGACATCATATACAATCGCTTCTAGCATATTTTCAACAGATGGCTCCTCGGAAAATGCATGGTAGCCTTTAATGACGAAGTCGTTGCGTCGCTCTAGGACTGGCTCTGTACGCCAAAAATCAAACGTACGATCCTGCTCATCTTTGTTCACTATACTTGATAGCACATAGGAGTAAGAGTGATTATGGATTACCTCTTGTTGCGCTAAAATAATCATTAATGCATTTAAGCTTGAATCTGTTAAATAATCCGCTACTTTTCCTGCAAAATCAGTTTGTACACTGTCTAATAGTGCTAGTAAGCCAATGATTTTTAAAAAGGATTCTTGTTCATCTGCTGATAATCCTGGAAACTGTTTGACATCGTTGCTCATATTAATTTCAAACGGTGTCCAGAAGTTACCTAGCATTTTTTTATACTTTGGATATGCCCAGCTAAAACGGACATCATCCCAGTTTAAAATGTTAGAAGAACGTCCGTTGACAATACCTGTTGAACGGTTCGGTGCATTCTTGTCCATAATTTGTCGTTTTGTAATAGTTGTCATTGTTATTTCCTCCTAGCTCGCGCAAGACTCACATTCTAGCAATTCTACAGACGTTGAACGCACATAATAAGTCGTTTTTACACCGCTCGCCCAAGCATTCATATGCAATGCTAGTAAATCTTTCGCCTTAATCGTATTTTGAACATATAAATTAAGTGAAATGCCTTGGTCGATATGACGTGCTCGTGCAGCATTTTGCTTGATTGTCCAATTTTGATCGATGAAATAAGCAGATTTATAATACCAAGTCGTTACAGGTGATAAATCTGGTACTGTTACTGGAATTTTATAATCCTTCTTCTCCTCTGAATAACTCTTTTGGAAGATTGGATCAATCGTAGCCGTACTGCCCGCTAAAATGGACGTCGAAGAGTTCGGTGCAACTGCCATTACATAGCCGTTACGCATACCTTTTTCAGCAACCGCGGCACGTAAAGCGTTCCATTTTTCACTGTCATAGCCACGTTTGTCAAAATACGCACCCGTATGCCAATCTGAGCCATTAAATAATGGGTAAGCTCCTTTTTCACATGCCAAATCGTTAGAAGCACGAATCGTTAAATACGCAATTTCTTCATATAGCTTGTCCGCAAATTCTACAGCTTCCTCTGACTCCCATTGAATTTCTTTCAAAGCTAATAAATGGTGCCAGCCAAATGTGCCAAGCCCAATACCACGGTAGCGTAGGTTCGTACGCTCTGCTTGTTTTACTGGAATTGTATTTAGCGCAATAACGTTATCTAACATACGTACTTGCACTGGGATTAATCGTTCTAGAACACCGGCCGGTACTGCTCTACCTAAATTAATAGAGGATAAGTTACATACAACGAAATCTCCAGGCTTGCGACGTGTTACGATGACATCATCTTCTAGTGTAATAGATTCGAATTCAGTCGCTGACATATTTTGGAAGATTTCTGTGCACAGGTTCGAACTGTAAATCATTCCTTCATGCTTATTCGGATTCATGCGATTGACTTCATCACGATAGAACATAAACGGCACGCCTGTTTCTAGCTGTGAGCGCATAATACGCTTCATAATATCAATAGCTGGTACGACTTCACGACTTAACAATGGATTCGCGATACATTCCTCATATTTAATACGGAAGGAACCGTCACCCTTTTTCTCATCGTAGAAATCCTCTAGTGAGTAGCCCATAACCTCTCGTACTTCATGTGGGTCAAATAAGTGCCACTCCCCACGTGCTTCAACAGTTTCCATAAATATATCCGGTAAGCATAGCCCTGTGAAAATATCATGGGCACGTAAACGTTCATCGCCATTGTTTAAGCGTAAATCTAAAAACGTAAAGACATCTTTATGCCAAACATCTAGATAGACAGCAATAGCGCCTTGTCGTTGTCCAAGCTGATCGACTGATACCGCCGTATTATTAAGCTGTTTAATCCATGGTAAAACGCCACTTGATGCACCTTTAAAACCTTTAATAGATGAGCCTCGGCTACGAATTTTACCCATATAAACACCAATACCACCGCCGTATTTCGATAATGTTGCGACATCTGTATTCGTGTCATAAATGCTTTGTAAACTATCATCTACTGTATCGATAAAGCAACTTGATAGCTGTCCATGTGTTTTACCCGCATTCGATAATGTCGGTGTGGCAACAGTCATATATAAATTACTCATTGCCCAATAAGATTCACGGACTTTTTCTAAACGATTTTCTGTTTCATCCTGCATCAGAGTCATCGCAATAACCATCCAGCGTTCCTGCGGTAGCTCCACTGGTGTTTTCGTGTAATCACGGACTACATAGCGGTCCATTAATGTTTTTAAACCAATATACGTAAACAACTCATCTCGACTTGATTCTAGGTACGAAGCGAGTTCCTGAAGCTCCTGCTCACTATATTTTGTTGTTAAACTTTCATGATACAATCCAGCTTCTGTATAGTGTGCTAAATGTTCTGGGAAAACTTTATAAACATCTTTCACTGAGACACCACGACGCATTGCAAATTGATCATATAGTTTTTCTAAATATATTTGAGCTGCGATAAATGTCCAGTATGGCTCTTCCTCATCAATAAGGCTAAGCGTTTGTAAAATCATCGCATCTGCCCATGCTTCAAATGTCGCATTGTCGTTTTTTCGTAGCCATCGATCTGATAATCTGACAAAACTTTCAAGTTCATCCTCTGTGTAGTTTTTCTTGAGCTTAGCAATTTGTTGTTCGATTTGAATTGTCATGTAACATTCTCTCCCTTTCCTTCTCCAGCAACACAAAAAAAACGATCACGCAACATTTATCGGTTACGTGATCGCTGTAAAATCGGAAATGGAAATGAAGGACATGCACACAAAGAAGTGAACAAATCTCTCGCCTCCACTTCTCAATCCCCGAAGAATGTGTTGCTGTCTTGAACAAATCGGCAGGTCTCCTGGCTCGTACTTCCTCCAAATGATTACCTTCCCGTTCTTCACAGTGGCCAATTATCATTTGTCAGCACTTACAGTTGCGGGGACAGCTTCGGCCTAAGATGACTCTCTTTCCGAATTCCCTTTTAAACCATATTGGTACCGCTCGTCCAAAATACTATATATAGTGTTTTAACTCCTAAACAAATCTAACATATTGTGTTTATTGTTGCAATAGGTGTTTTGCACCTTGCACGTTATAAAGTGCTACATTTTCTCGAAGCAAGCCCAATTACAATGCAGTTTTACGTAGTTTTTCAAAATTTCTAGGAAATTTTTTTTGTGCTAGCTGCTCTTTTTCTGGCTGAATTCCTAGCAAAACTACTGCACATGGACCAGCCGATTTCTCAATATCTAACGAACTTTTGACCTGTTGCTCGCCAAAAAGTCGGGTAAATTCGACTTGTAGACCTTTTGATCCAACTGGCCATACTTGCTGCACTATTCCCTCTTTCCACGCCTCAAAAATAGGTTGGAGCTGCGCCATATCTTTAGGCTGTGCAAGGATTTCATTGCCTACAAGCGGTAATCCATAGGTGTACCAACTAAGCTGTGCATGCTTAGTTGCTGTGCGTGTTTGCTGCTCACCTAGCATCGTTATAGACAAACCTGATTGTAGAGTCGGCATATTGGACTCAGTACTACCATCTATTTGTGGACAATTAAGACCCGTCTCAGCAAAAACCTGCTGAATGCCTGCAACGTAACGAGCCCATGCAGCATCCCCTGAAAAATTAGCGAGTATAATATGGCTTGGTAAAGCATTTGCAGCAAGCTGCTCTATAAAAGTAACACGCGCCGTCAAGTATGCCGTTATTTTGTCTGGAGCAGACACAACATCTTGTGGTTTTTCACCAATTGCTGCGGCATTATCAGATGTTGCAATTAACCCGCCTATTTGTATTGCATTTCTCAATGGACTCGACCTTCCTTACGCATAAACACTTTAGAGAGAATTGGCATCACAATGGCAACAATCACTAGATTTATGAGTGTTGCCAATGGAAGACTAGTCAGTGATGCCCAGTAAAATGCAGGACTAATGATAAAGTAAAATGGTAAAGGTGCAACAACACCATTGAAAACAAGTGCCACAGGCCATTTCCAGAAACGCATTCCTTTTTTATGCATTACCCCAAAGACCCATACAACAATAAACATTTCTACTGCGATAATAATATGTAGTGGCCCATATGGAAAGCCAGTAGTTAAGGCTGAGATAAAATGCCCAATGACTCCCGCAACCCCTGCTAATACTGGAGATAAAAATACAACGCTCAACAATGCAGGTGCAGAGTCAAGCGCAGCAGTTGAAATAAATGTTGGAATTTTAATGACTGCACCAACTGCACAAATTGCCGCTACCATGGCAGTGAGCGTCAATTTCATCAATCTTTGTCGATCCATCCCATTTCCTCTTTCCTGTTATATTTGGCTCGTCATCCATAACGTAGGTCGATTTCCGTTCCCGTTGGACGCTTGGTCGCTGACGCGCAGAGCAAAGCGCTTTCAAGGGGTGCCAAGCCTCCACTCCGATCAACTTATTTACAAAGCATACGTCTTTGCAAATCTCATCCCCAAATGAACAGCCTATTAAATTTTTTAAAACTATATTATTTGATTCGTTCCCCGATACCGTACCAAATACGTACGACTTGTTCGGCTTCAGCGAATAATGCCTGGTACAAACGCCCACATGTATCACGCAAAAATCGTGCCTGTTTTTCCATTGGCACAACTCCACGACCCATATCGGTCACTATTATATAGACTGCACAATTTTTTTCAAGAGTCTTTAATCTTGTCAAAATGGTTTTGACAAGGGGTTCATCATCCTCAAGATTTTGTGTCACGAGCCATTTCTCTATGTTTTTAATAATTAGTACATTACAGGCTGGGCTGGCATCAGGTAGATGGCCATCTACTAGCTCAACTTTTTGACCTGCAAGCAATTTCATGACATAGCCGGTTTTTCCACTATAGGCGCCTCCGATAAAGACATGCATCTCGCTCCCTCCTCCCAAGCCTTTCTTGTAAACATTAAAGAAAACATTTTATCATGCGGTGTTTGATATGACCAAAAAGTTTGCTCAGTCGGTGCAAATTCTACAAGAAGTGCTCGAATAACTCCACCATGGACAACGAGCTGATAAACATCCTCACCTTTTGGTAACTCAGTAAACCCTTCAATGACTCGCGCACAAAAAGCATCAAAGCCTTCCCCCCTTGGAGGCGGTGACTGTACGGGGTCGTCTAACCATGCACAATAGCGACTATCTGTTTTCAAGTCCTCATATGTTCGTCCTTCAAATGCACCGAAGTTCGACTCTCGAAATCTTTTATCAGACACATATGTTGCATTCGGAAAATAATGGGCAGCGGTTTCCCTACAACGCAGCAAATCACTACCATACACCTTCGTGACTTCTGAATCTACTATAGTCAGCAAAGATGCATCAGCTAATGAAGAATCTGTCCAGCCGATATATCGCTTCTCCAAATTTTCCGTTGTTGGGGCATGTCTCATTAAGTGAACAATAACAACGTCACCCACAGTACAACCTCCACTCCTTCAATTGATGCACCGAGTAAATCTCCAGAAACACCACCAAAGTTGCGCATTGTAAATTGCCGGAACACTAAAAAGGCGATTGCTAATACAGCTATTAACACTAGTGGAACAATTGAGAAACCTAAGACAAACAACAAGCTACTATACGCCACAACTAAAGTGATAAGCATAAAGGTAATGAGTATTCCCGGCTTAATATGTGTTTTAAAAAAGTAGGCAAGCCCCTTTTCTTTTGAGCATTTGAGCGACATAAAATAAAAGCTCATGCCTACTCTTGTTAATAACGGAATAAATACAGGCATCCATAGTGCAAATTTATGCTGTACGAATAACTCATGCAGTATCACAAATTTGCCAAGCACTAGAAATAGCACAGATAGTACTCCAAATGCGCCAACACGTGGATCATCTAAAATTTCTAGCCGCTTCTCACGATCTCGATACGAAAAATAAGCATCCCCCATATCAATAAAACCATCTAAATGCAAACCACCCGTAAATAAGGCAAATAATCCGGCAATCACAAAAGTAAGCAAAATTTCACTGCTTGCCGTCCATTCTGTTAAACAATAGATCACCGCCGCCACTGTAGTACCCATGAGAGCCCCTATCCATGGTAAAAAAGCGAACATCCCGGTAATAGTTGCCTTTGTTAACGGAATTTCTTTATGTACCGGCAAAACTGTAAAAAATTGAAACGCAAGTTGTATGCTATGCCAGAAATTTTTCATCGTCTTGCCTTCCTTCTTTTTATTTTCAAAGCGTTATTTATTATTTCCATTTCTTCACGATACCGTAATTTATTTCATACGCCTCATCCGCTATAGAAACGAACCATTGATGTAATTTCCCAAGGGTTTGGCGGTATACTTCTACTTCTTCGCTAGAATATGGAGGCTCATCAAATAGTTCGTTTGAGACGATAAAAAACGTCACCCTTTTCTCAAGTAACGTCTCTACCGCCCTTTTTAAAACATCAAGCTTTCGCTCTAAACAGCAAGGTTGTTCCACACAGGGAGTTCCCGTGTCAAAACCCTCGTAAAAAGCATTTGTCAGCCATGTCGTAACACAGTCCCATAACACAACATCTCCATCAGTCAGTTTATGCAATGTTTTTGCTATGTCATAAGGTGCTTCTATCGTCAACCATTCCATATTTTGTGCTTGTCTATCTGTTTGATGACGTACTATTCGCTTCTCCATCTCATCGTCCAACGCTACTCCAGAAGCAATATAAATAAGTCGTCGTGCTTGGTTAAATTCTGTTTGATAGTGAGTAACAGCCGCTTTTTCAGCAAAGTGGGATTTACCACTACGTACCCCCCCTGTAATGAAAATTAGTGGCATCGTTAAGCCTCCTGTTGTAAATGTTGAATGTTCCCGATATCTTTCACGAGCCATTGTTGCTCGACTTTCTCAATAATCGTGACACTTGTTCCATTTATAAATGGTTCTGCCCATAGCTGATTGATGCTTCGCCCTAAAATGGCGTTAATGACGCATTTAATCGTTACAGCATGGGACACAATTAAAACATTATTCTCGGGATATTGTTCTGCAATTTTCGATAACGTAAATAGGGCTCGTTCTGTTACCGTACCAAAGCTTTCCGTATGGGTTGCGACGAATTGTCCTGGATAATCGGTATATAATTCATAATCAAGGCGATGTGTAGTCATAATGTCCTCGACTGTTTTCCCTTGCCAATCGCCTAAAAAAATTTCCCGTAAATTATCCTCATAATAGATTGGAAGCTGGCGATTATCTAGAAGAATATGCAGCGTTTCCTTAGCACGGCCACTTGAACTACTATATGCCGCTGCAAAAGAGCATTTTTTCAAATGATCTCGAAGTTTTTCTGCATGTAAAATACCATCCTCGGATAATGGCGAATCTAACCATCCCTGTAGTCGATGCTCTTTATTCCACATCGTTTCGCCATGTCTTATTAAATAAAAAGTTGTCAACTTTCTCACCCCTAATTTGCAATCAATTGTGCCCTTGCATAATTGCGTCCGGAATCGGCTTTGTGCTTGGGCCTGCATATGTTTTTTGCCCGAAAGCGTAGTGGCTCTTTTGTACGAAAGCGCAGTGCTAGCGTAGTGGCAGCCACACCGATGCAGGGCAGTTAGCCGTTATCATGGATGTGATGATTTTAGGCTAACATCCCCTATGCACACCTTTCCGATTTCGTGGCACCCCCCGGAGGCTTTAGGCCAATACGAGGTTGGTTACTCAGTCATTGCCACATGGCGTGGCATTCATAGACTGAATGCCTCTATTTCAGCGGATTTTTTTGTACCGAAAGCCTAGCGTCAGGTACAGATGATTGAACATCCGCAGAAAGGAGACTTAAAACCTTATTCATTTCACTACCTATAGAGGAAGGAGATTTCTGCTGAAAGAAGTTAAACCACGCCTGCAAACAATTTTGTAAATACGTCATAGCCGCAATATCTTTAATGCCAATTCGGAACCATTCTCCATTTAAGCCCAAAAAGTTTTTTGTATGGCGCAGGACGACACCCTTTGATAAACAGTATGTAAAAAATGTATCCGCTTGCTGATTTTTCGGTAATGTAAAACATACAAAATTTGTTACACTATTCGTCACCTGACAACCATGTTCTTGTAAATAGCTCTGTAGCGATTCCCGTTGATTTTTAGCATAGGCAATAGCTTGCTCACAATATTCGTGTTCATCTAAACAGCCAGTGCCTATCACAAGGGCAAAAGCATTTAAGTTCCAATGCGGTAGGATAGACTTTAGATCAGCAACAACTATTGGGCTGGCCACTAAATAGCCTAGACGTAATCCTGGAATCGCATACATTTTGGTCATCGAACGAACGATGATTAAATGAGGATTTTCCGCCACATATTGGATCAAAGAACAGGCCTCATCTACCCAGTCAATAAATGCTTCATCAAAAACCAGCTCACAATTGACCTTTGTACCGTGAGCGATTAATTCGAGAAGCTCCTCTTTCTTAGGAAGCACCCCCGTCGGATTGTTCGGTGTACAAATATATAATGCGTCTGCATTCGCCATTTCACACTTCAGATGCTCCATCGGCAATGTGTAATGGACAATATCCTCAACAATGACAGGCACAATTTCAGCGCCTACTGCTCGTAATGTTCGTTCATATTCTGAAAAAGTTGGATGTACGATAATAACACGCTTATTAGCGTAGCGTCTAACTAGAACACTAAAAAGCTCGGATGCACCGTTACCTAGTAATACAGAATCTTTCTGAACACCATGAAAAGCTGCCACCTTTGATAAAAACGGCTCACCGTCCGGATCTGGGTAACGTTGAATGAGCGGATAAAATGTCCGCCAACGCGCCTCAACAAACAGGGGTGGCCCTGCCGAATTAACATTTTCGCTAAAATCATACACCTCTTCGGGCATATTAAGTCCTAGCTGATGATAAACATTTTGCGGATTTGCTCCGTGATTAGGTAATTGCAAAAATTAACACCTCCACTGTTAACATAACAAGCGTAAAGAGCAAGGTCGCGGTACGCATATGAGTAACAGACGTTGCAATATGCTCTTTAGTTAATGGAACTAATTTCTCGCCCATTATTGCTCGATAAGAAACGACACCTTGATATGTATTTTTTCCACCAAGCTGTACCCCTAATTGAACAGCTGTAGCTGCTTCTAAATAACCACTATTAGGACTTGGATGCTTTTTCGCATCCTGTGCCCAACGTTTTAAGCGCTTACTGAGAGATACATTCGTTTCATTTTTTGTACCTAGCACCATCAGTAGACCTGTTAATCGACTTGGAATAAAATTTAGTACATCGTCAAGCTTTGCAGCAAACATACCAAAATCTTTATATTGATCGTTTTTATAGCCAATCATAGAGTCTAACGTATTGACGGCCTTATAGCCCCATAACCCGATTGCGCCAAATAAAAAGGCATAAAATAGTGGTGCGGTTACGCCATCACTCGTATTTTCTGAGACCGTCTCAACAACGCCTCGTACAATCTCATCTTCGTCTAACTTCTCCGTGTCACGTCCGACAATCCAAGAAAGCTTGACACGAGCTTCAGCAAAATCGCCTTTAACAAGCGGTTCATAAACTGCCATCGCCGCTTCCTTCAAGCTACGCTGTGCGAGTCCAATCCCAATTAATAATCCCTCAACCAATATGCCAAATAGTGGGCTAACATGATAGCTTAATAGCATAATGGCCGTTACAACAAACATCGTTGTGCCTACTACAGCGAGTGACATCACCATGCCACGGAACTTTCTCATTCTTCCTTTATTCCATAATTCTGTTTGAGATTGAATAAGCTTCCCAATCCAGCGAACTGGATGAGGCATTTTAGGAGGATCACCCACCATTAAATCAAAAACAAGCCCAATGATACAGGCAATCACTAGTGCCATCATAAAGGAATCTCCTCTTTGTCTTTTTTATATTTTTGAATACCCTCACGCATCGTTTCATAAACACCATGGCCAATGACCTTTCCTAGCATCGTAATCGGTCCAGCATATTGATGGTAATTGCCTTCCTCTGTTGAAGCAATTAATAAACTATCCGTTGAGGTACCTGTAGCTTGTGTACCCGTTGTTGGATCAGTTATCCCCTCATCAATAAGTGCTTTGACCTTAGCCTCTGTCGTAGAAATCATTGCCTGAAATAAAGCTTCATCCGACAATCTTCCATTTATCAGTACCCACGTATTAATAGTCCCAGCATGATACTGCTCCTGACGATGAAAGGCACGTGTAATATCGACGGCATTACCAAGACCTGCCGTAATCATTATGACAAGATGAATTCCTTCATATGTAAACTCACGAATTATCGCATACCGGGCATAGACAGCCGTCATCATCGCAACTGTATTGTCAATCGGAAAGCCTTCAGACTGCAAAAACCTTTGTAATTCTAACTGTGGTTTACGTTCATCATACGTATAAGGCACTGAACGATTCATCAAATGTGTATAAAAGCCAAAGCCAGGATTATGTACTGCAGAGGATACGACCTTCATTGGTGATTCTGTTTGGATGGCAACATAATGGTCGGAAATATGAATATCTTCCTTACGTAGTACTGGCATTATCTCGCCCCCTATTCAATGTATAACAAAAAATAAAAAAACAAATTCCTACAAAGAAGAATTTGTACTGTTTAGTCTTAAATTAAAAACCTATCCCAAATATAAACCTTTTGAATTTGCGTACAGATCACAACTTCATAATACTCGAATTATTTATTTTTTTGAAATTGTATCACAAATCCACATTTTATCACAATTCTATTTTGAGATATTCCGCTATTGCCTTTGTTTTAAAGTTTTAAAACGAATAATTGATCCCGCAATGATAAACACCCAGCCAATACCGATATAAACAACTTTCATTGTTTTTGTCGAAGACGGTAAAATATCCATGATTGTTAAACAAACAAATAGTATACCAATCATTGATAGCAACATACCAATTGATAATTTTTTCAACAGAAAGACCTCCAATCAATGTACGCCCTTGATTTTACCGTATTCCCGTCAAAAAGAAAACACTAATCCAGTTTAAGGATTAGCGTTTACACCACATTTACGGGCAGTAATTGATCTGTACCGAAAGCGCAGTGGCAGGTACAAGACTCCACCCAAAACTTTAGCGAAAGCAAAAAGTTAGGTAGAACATTAGCTGCCCGTTACAGTTGGGCTGAAGAACCCCCACTGATTAAGTCACACTTTTGTCCCTTATACTCTCACATGTGCAAAAAATTCCCCATAAAGCGCTTGTAAAATTTGATTTTCATATTCTTGTAGTACACCGAATACTAGACTAACTTCAGATGAGCCTTGATTAATCATCTCTATATTTGCACCTGTTTTTGAAATTGCAGTTGCAGCACGTGCCGCTAGACCCGTGTTATTTCGCATGCCTTCGCCTACAATAACAATCATAGAAAACCCATGACGCATTTGCACATCATCTGCATTCAACTCATTTTTTACACGAGCTAAAATTCTTTCTTCATTTTCAAGTGTAATTTGATTCGAACGCATAATAACAGAAATATCGTCCAAACCAGACGGTGTGTGTTCATATGAAATATTTTCATCTTCTAAAATTTGTAGAAGCTTACGGCCAAAGCCTACTTCCCTATTCATCAAATATTTCGACACATATAAAGTTGAAAAGCCACTGTCTGCCGAGATACCTGTAACCGGACGTCCTGTTACAGAACGTCTTGGGACAATACGAGTACCCGGAGCTGATGGATTATTTGTATTTTTTATGTTAACTGGCACCCCAATCTTGTACACAGGCATCAACGCTTCATCATGGAAAACCGAAAAGCCTGCATAGGATAATTCGCGCATTTCGCGATACGTAATTTCTTTAATTTCCACTGGATCATTCACAACTTTCGGATTCGCGGAGAACACACAGTCCACATCCGTAAAGTTTTCATATAGCTCTGCTTCAACAGCAGCTGCCAAAATTGAGCCTGTAATATCTGAGCCACCACGATCAAATGTACGTAGTATGCCAGCTTTAGTGTAACCAAAGAAACCTGGGAATACAATAATTTCCTTGGTATATTTTAGGGGGGCTAAATTTACATAAGCCTCTGGTAAGGCATACGTTCGTTCAGGTAAATCATTGACGACCAAACCGTCTTTTGGACTTACGTAGCGTGCCGGCAAACCGATTGAATTAAAATAAGCAGCGATTAGCTTCGCGTTATTGTCTTCCCCTGCCGCTTTGATGCTATCGATAAATAATTCTTTATTCGATTTATCACCTTGTACACGTTCACGTAAATCTTCAGCGATTACGTCACAAATTGTATGATCTAATTCCAAACCATCCGCAATCGCCATAAAGCGATTAACAACGATTTGTAATTTTTCTTCAATTTCTTCATTTTTTAATGCTGCCATTGCTAGGTTAATTAATAAGTCAGTTACCTTTATATCGTCACCAGAACGCTTCCCAGGTGCAGAAACGGCTACGATTTTACGTGCCGGATTAGATTTTACAATGTTTGCTACTTTTTGAATTTGCTCTGCGCTTGCTACAGATGTTCCACCAAATTTACATACGATCATAACCATCAAATCCTAACTTTTTAAATTGAGTGTATTCCTCCAAAAAACAATTGAATGTACACAGTGTACAAATTATCGTTCCCCACGTCAATACAATTTAAAAAATTCACGCAATTAATCGAAAGAAAATGGACAATTTTCACACTGTTTGATTTATTATACGGATTTCGTAGGAAATAGTTAAGGTTTTTACAAATTTTTTTCATAAAATTCCTATAATCGTACAAATATTCGTCTGAACTAGCTGAAATCATCAAATTTACAGAATTTTTCAACGTTAGATCTAGCATAACGAATTAAACCACGGTCTTTTCGAAAATAAATGTGGTAGTATTTGCTTGTATAAAGATAAGATGTATCAATTCAACAGCAGAATGTGGGTCTTTACAACAACTATAAGCCAAAGCTTTTCGGACATGATCCCAAGATTAGCCAATCAAGGTTTCATGCCCCTCCACTTAAAGTCGTAATAAAACCAAATAACGAAAAGTACACCATGCAAGAACCAGTTGTACATACTTAAATTAGCAAGTGTTTTTCAGTAATCTTGCATTAATTATGCCTCGGCATAATTGTGTTCGGAATCGGTTTGTGACGCACAAAAAAACCCCTTACGACTCGGTAATACACCGGAGGCTTTAACTTCTTTCTTCGACACCCGATGAAAAAGTGACTTAAACCACATTCTTCCTACCAACTGGTGGGCGATGAATGCTGAAAGAAGTTAAATTGTAGTGTCTTTCTTCTATATTAATTGAAGAAAACGCTTTCCCCATTATGATATGCAGAAAAACTTGTGATGTTTGTGCTATTTCGAATGATGTCAAGTAATTCTTTTTTGGATTTTTTATCTGTTTTAGGTGGGTATTGCTTTGATTTGCGTTGGTTTCAGCTTTTATTCTATGGAGGGCTGACTTAATAGGAACCAGAGCAGTTTGTTGAGGGACTAATCACTTTTTTCTTGGTAAGTGAAGCATACAAAAAATAACTCATTTTCGTTTACTATGACAAAGCAGATCATTTTATAGCAAAAGCCCTAACATAACGTTATGCTAGGGCTTTTGTATTGTATGTTAAATCAATCCAATTACATTTAAAAATACGATAATAATTGCAATTGGTGCTATATAGCGAAGTAAGAATAACCATAATACAAATAATTTATAGCCTTTATTTTTACTTACACCTAGTTCTTGCATTAACACATCTTTCTTCATTTTAAACGGTACGAAGATCGCCACTAATAGTACACCGAGTGGCATAAGAACATTACTTACTGCAAAGTCTGCTAAATCAAAGACTGTTTTTCCAAACAATTGCACATCGCTTAATACACCAAATGATAGCGCCGATGGAATCCCTACAACAAAGATTAGTAATCCGACCATCAATGCCATTTTTTCACGTTTCCCTTTACCTTTTGTCGTTAAAGAGGCAACGCTAATTTCCAACATGGAAATGGCTGATGTTATAGTTGCAAAGAAAAATAGTAATAAGAAAATAATGAAGAAAAATTTTCCGAATGCCATTTTACTGAAAATAGCTGGCAAGACAATAAATAATAGACCTGGTCCTTGTGATGGTTCCATTCCAAATGCGAAAACTACAGGGAAAATAGCAAGCCCTGCAAGCAATGTAATCACAAGCGTTAAACCGACGATAGAAAATGCGGAACGCGGTAAACTTTCTTCTTTCGGTAAGTATGAGCTATACGTAACCATTACTCCAACACCGACAGATAACGAGAAGAACGATTGCCCCATCGCATATAAAATAATTTCAGATGTTACATTTGAGAAATCAGGCTGTAAGAAGAAGCGAACCCCTTCTTCAGCTCCATCTAATGTAAGAGCACGAATAATTAAGACAAAGAATAAAACAAATAGTGCTGGCATGAAATATTTATTTACTTTTTCAACACCATTTTGCACTCCTTTACTAACGATAAATATAGTAATAAGGATAAATAATAGCTGTGACCCAACCGCTAAAAATGGATTGGCAATGATATCATTAAAAGTGGCCTCGTACGCGCCATTTCCTTCCCATAGTCTACCTGTAATTGCATTCCATAAATATAGTAAAATCCATCCTCCTACAACACTGTAGAATGAAAGCAATATGAAACATGTTACAATTCCTAATTTACCGACCCACGGCCATAGCGTCTTAGGAGCAATATTTCTATATGCATCAACAGCCTCTTTTTGCGTACTTCTTCCAACTACAAATTCCGCTAATAATAATGGTAAACCAATTAATAAAGTAAAACCGATGAAAATAAGGAAGAACGCACCGCCACCTCCAATACCGGCCATATATGGGAACTTCCAAATTGCGCCAAGACCGATTGCCGAGCCTGCTGCTGCTAAAATGAAACCTAATTTCGATGTCCATTGCTGCGATTCCATCTCTTAATCTCCTCTCTTTTTCTATTTCTTTTTTATTACAATTCGGTCCTTATTCATATTGGTCTATCGTAAGTCCTTTCAAATAAAAATCGCCTCAACGACAACGTAGGGATCATAAAAAAATCACGATACTACCCTAGTTATGAAGATACAACAAGAATAAAACCTTAACAAAAAACGCCCCTACGCAAATACGTAGGGACGATTAAATATCGCGGTACCACCCTAGTTATGAAGATATAACAAGAGTAAAGCCTTAATAAAAAACGTCCCTACGTAAATACGTAGGGACGATTAAATATCGCGGTACCACCCTAGTTATGAAAATACAACAAGAGGAAGACCTTAAAAAAAACGTCCCTACGTTAATACGTAGGGACGATATATATCGCGGTACCACCCTAGTTGTGAAAAAAATTCTTCACCACTTTATTTGATAACGGTATTCACTACCGTCTTCCACTTCCTCACATTTTGTGATTTATGAAAGATGCTCCAGGTTGAAATTCATGATAATCTATATACTGATTCGCACCAACCATCAGTTCTCTGAAATAGGGAGATTTTCACTACTTAATCCTATCATTGCCCAAATATTAATTTTCCGAATTGATACTATCATTTTTATCACACATTAAATACTGGCGTCAAGTCATTTCGAAGATTCCATCCGTCACTTCGGCGGGTTCTTCCGTCGCTCTGGCGATTCTTATTTCTATTCGCCAATCCTCCTCTCATCCCTCTAATAAAATCCCTTGATACTAAACTTCCTGTATTTACATACAGATGTTCTAAGCTTTCTAAAAAATATAGATCTCCTTTAATCAGCACCGGCTATTATTTAACATCTTACATATTTTCGTTTAAAACCAAGTCTTCCTTTATCTACGTCCTTTTGAATACTTTCATAAGCGTGTAGGATACTACTTTTTTTATTATCCCGTCTAACTTCTACTGGACCTACTTCCTTTGCAATTTCGACAGCCTTTTTATGAAGCGGTAAATATGATAGCCCTACCGTGTATAGAAAATTATTCATAGCAGATTTCGTTCGTTCTGGCGATTCGTGAATGTTATTTTTCACAATTTCAATCATGTTGGCAATTTTACTCTCGCAAAATTCATCGTCTGAGCGATTCCCTAAAAGCCAACAGTAGCAACTCCAGCCTGCTGACATTCTCAGCTCTTCACCGCTTGCGATCCATTTGTCAGCAACTTCTTGTGCAATATCTGCTTCTGCTAAAGTTACTGCAACCACATAATCCGATAGCATATAAAAATATGCCGCATCCATCCACCGATCAAAATCTGACATAGTCATCGCCTTTGGATCTGCAATAATGCCTGCAAAGTACATTGCGTCGTAGTTCCCTGTGGCATACAGTTCTTCAGCTAACGGTTGATTTATTTTTATTTTTTTTGCTATTGGCTTCATTGCACCTGTTGCCACGCCAAAAAGTGGCTCGTGCGCACCATTGGACAAATACATTTTTTTAGTTCGTTCCTTGCCAAGAGCCTCAAGCTCCTGCATTACCATCTCTAGATTCATTTATCGCACTTCCTTTTTCGAGTATGCCCTCTAAGATTTTGCCATAATCATTATCCTATAAACAATTAATGATCGAAAACTAAAATGCTTTCATTTTTTTTTACAATATGTGTTAATATTTTAATGATAAGGGGTGGTACTTTGGTAAACTTTTTTAACAAATATTCAAAATACATAGTGTTACTCATTTTTATATTTGAAATAATTTATTTTGGAATTCCCGATTATGTAAAGCCTGTTTTTGTTTATGAATACTTGATATTTTTCGGTTTGTCTTATTTATTTGCTATTATTCAAGATTTTTTTAATCCAAGTGAAAAAACAGATATATTATTACGTGTTGTCATCATTATGAGCTCTCTCGTCATATTGCTTACCTCTATTTACTATAAAGCAACGTTTTCACTTATTTTTTCTATGATAATGTTTAGTGCGATTAGTTTCACTTTATATTTAGCAATCAAGCAAAACAAAATGAATAAGCAGCAGGATTACTGACCTGAAATGTCTATTTTTTATTATTTCATTCCATAGATTTTCCCCACTATATCGATTGAACCTTACCATAATTGTGTATCGAGTAGCTTGATAGAGACGCCTATGATACGATTACACATAAATAACTTCATTTGTTTTTTATGAACGTTAGTAAAATCTAGTGAACAACAATATAAAAGGATGGTAATCAATTGAGCAACGAGCAAAATAATAATAAATTTATATACACATATGTCCATCATGTTGACGAGTACGATCTATGCAGAATGGAGATGCGTGCATTTTTTAACCTTGATTCCCAATCAAACTATTTAATAAGCAATATTAAAATTGATCCAAGCCGTAGCCCCTTTATACAAGAGAGACTTGAGGTGCTATATGAAGATAATAGCGTAGAAAACATCATGACGATGGTGAAGGATCTAAACATAAATAAAGCAACTTTTAAAGTGGTTTGTTTAAATAGTATGGCTATAGGTGAGACGAAGAAAATCCCTCAATCAGAGCGTCGTTTATTCGAACGTGAGATAGGATTATGTATTGCTGGAGAACCAGACCTAAACCATCCTGACATTATATTTGGTCTTATGTTAGTAGATGGGATCTGGCATTTTGGAAAGTATATGAAGAGTGAATCCATATGGCGTAAACATTTACACAAACCAAACAGTTATTCAACGGCACTTAGTACAAGAGTAGCGCGTGCTGTTGCGAATATCGCAGTTCCCCAGCCTCAAAATATTCGGGCGATTGATCCTTGTTGTGGTATTGGAACAGTAGTAATTGAAGCACTTTCCATGGGAATTAATATGGAAGGGCGAGATATATATTATAATGTTTGCAAAGGTTCCCGAGAAAATATCGCTTATTTTGGATTAACAGGCAAAATTACAGTAGGTCCCATCTCGGAAGTAACGGAACACTATGATGTTGCTATAATTGATTTACCTTATAACTTATTTACGCATTCATCACCAGAAGATCAATTTGATATTATAAAACATGCTCGCCGAATTGCCGATAAAGTTGTTGTCGTTACAATTGAAACAATTGATGACATGATAGAAGCTGCAGGTTTGATAATAAAAGATCGATGCGTTGCTAAAAAACAATCGTTTTTACGTCAAATTCTTTTATGTGAATAACTTAGTTTTTAGGTACAACATAAGCGGCAATTTGCTTACATAAAACAGAGACCTGGACAACTATCTAGGTCTCTTTTTGTTAGTTTTATAAAAAATGCCTAAGCTTCTTCGGATCCATTCACAGCCCTGTTTAGTAGCCTATGGCCAGTAATACAAACCGCCACCCCAGCCCCTACAATATCAGAGCTGAGCACAACCTCTTTCAATCTCATTCTAAAAGGCTAAAAGATACTGTCTCATCATCATTTGTTCTGTAGTTCATACATTGTACATTCAATACAGTTGCAGTTTATATAAGATACCTTTATCAGAAGAAATCAAAAATCGTCTGTCAGGCTGATCTTACAGTTAGCATTTCGCGCCCCTATTCAAAACACCCTCGCAAGCCTGCAATTTTCATTTAAATAAAAAGAATCCACTTTGAACAAAGATTGATCAAAATGGATTCTCACTTAGCAGATTTAAGTTTGATATAAAAAATGAATCTCTTAAAAGATTATGATCAATCGCGCCCGATCGATATAAATATTATATAATCGGTTTTTTCTTCGACATTTTTTTCCGAGAGATCCTATTTTACTAAGGATTCTGTTATTTTCGTATCTAGATTTTTCATCGCCAACATCGAATTATCCTGAATGATGCCTGTATCTACGAAATCAAATGAAGCGTATAATGTTTTAGCTTTGATATTACTTGTTCGATAAAAGAGGGCTACATATTCTGCTTCCCCATATGGCATAGTTTCAATATCCATCAACATTTTTTCAAAGGCTAGTTTGCCATATCCTTTCCCCTGATAACTCTTTTCGATCATAATATGCCAAATAAAATAACACTTCTTCCCGTAAAAAACTTCATTTTCAAATGATTCGTGATCCAACGTATCATAAATAAACATCAAAAATCCAACGACAACTTCATCGGCATAAATAGCAAAAGGAGTCGCTGGTACCCCGTCTGCGTTCAACACATGAGCGTCTGCAAAGCTTCTGAGGTTAGTAGTTTCTATAAAGTCTTTCTGGTTTTCCCCAACTTCAAGCGCTATTACTTCATCTATGTTATCCCTTGTTATTTTTCGTAATTCAATCATTTTTTTATCTCCTCTCCTAAGACGAGCCACTTTCACACATACCCTGTACATTTCTATAATTCTCAAAATAGGATAATTCTACCAAATGGTTTTGTAACCTTTAGTTCTAAGAAATACATAGGAGAAATAATAAACAAAACTCAAATTATTCATTAAAGGATAATTTGTTGTTTTCATTTATTTTCTCTACTTTCTTATTTTAAAATTGTTAAATTCCATATATTAAAGATACATTCAGTTTTTTATTATAAATTTCTCATCTCATAGATTTTTTGTAAGGTATTAAGGTGCAATGATTTATCTTCGGGCGATTTAGCGAATTTATACCACTCCACGAGCCTGTATCCGAACATAGCAAGAATTAGTTCATAGATACAATGATCGGATATATGGGACACATCCGCATATTCCGAAAAACCCCTGTAATATGCCGGAATGCATTTTTGGTAGTATTCAAGCATATGACTAACATCCGCTTCATCCGTTATTAAACTGGCGATATCCTCGCCCATGTACCCCCATCCGGCGGTATCCCAATCGATAAGTACGATTTTACTGTCCGAATAGAATATGTTGGCCACCCAAAAATCTCTGTGGCAAAGCACTACTGGTAGCTTTTCAATTCGACTGAATATTTCCCTCGCATTGTTATCTAAGTCTATGAGCATTTTACACAAGTGCTTCGGGATTTCACAGTCATCGGAGCGTATATAATCATACAAAACATTCCATGATCGATAATGCTGATAGTAGTTTTTCATATACTCAACCTTGCTTAAATTGGATAAATTTTGCAACAATTTTGGTCGTTCAGTGTACAACTTGCCTTGGAATCGCCCCAATTCCTCAGCTATATGTTCATACATTTCCGAAGTTAGATTTAAGCCTGACACACCATCAATATATTCCATCCACAGTTGAATCTCATCACCATTTATTTCGGCGTGATAACACTCCGGCCAACGGAACGAGTCAAAGAATATCTTTTTAAAATCTGATGTATAGAGGTCGTATTCCCTACGCCATGAATCCGGATCACCATAACGCTCAAATTTTTTCTGTGTTTTCCAAACTATCTTATATGGCACATGTTCGCCTTCAGAAGTTTCAGCCATGCCTGTTACAAGCTGAACAATTCCTATTGTCCCGCCTTGCAACTCTTTAAGTTGATAATCTGCGTGGATTATCGTCTTGTCGAGCATTTTATTTAAAACAAGCGTCAGTATTTCGGGCTTTACAAACTTTTCATTATTGTTGTTCATTTCTTGTATCCTCCCTTTTTATCCTTATGTCGCATAGCAATCGACTTTTGCCACGCCCGTTTATCTATGAGATACCCCGATTTATCATCCACAAATTTGTTTTCCCGCTTCTGTACAAGGTAACGCTCCCAATGCTCTGGTGCCAATGAACCATCAGCAAGAGCTGCAAGAACTGCGCAGTCAGGCTCCGTCTGGTGGCGGCAGTCATTGAAGCGACACTGTGTGAATAATTCCTCCACATCGTTAAATCCTGCGCTAATCCCGTCGTCTGCATCAAACAGCCCAAGTTCACGCATACCAGGTGTATCAATAACCATCGCACCGGAAGGGAGCATGAACAGCTGGCGATGCGTTGTTGTGTGCCGGCCCCGACTGTCGGCCTCGCGGATAGCCTTGACAGTCATCACCTCCTGATTCATTAAAGCGTTTAGCAACGAAGATTTTCCCACACCAGACATACCGAGTAATACCACGGTTTTTCCTGGTTGCAGATATTCGTTCAACCCGTCTAAACCATCCCTGGTATGGCTGGAAACTGCATGTACTGGCACATCAGGAGCAGCTTTCTGAACTTCAGCTATCGATGCGCTGAAATCCGTGGCCAAGTCGGCTTTTGTTAAAATTACGACAGGTTGGCCGCTGCTCTGCCGTGCCTGTGTCAGATAGCGCATGATGCGGCTGACCTTGAAATCCCAGTTTAAGGACGACATGATAAATACGTAATCAAAATTCGTTGCTACGACTTGCTCCAGTATTGTTTTGACATACCCTGCTGCATGTCCCGAATAGTCAGCGCGGGAAAATTTCGAGCGGCGAGGCAGCAGTTTGGCAATGCGCGAAGCACCGTTTTCGTTGTATTTCAGAAATACAAAATCGCCAACGCACGGAAAATCCTCCCGCGTCACCGCGGTGTGATAGAAAGTGCCCTTCAATACAGCCGTCACTTCTCCTCGTTCGGTGATGACGGTATATTGCTCTCGCTGTAATTCCGTAACCCTTCCAGGTATTAAACCTATCGGCGGCGATTCGACTTCGATATAGCCGAATTGTTTCAAATCAATCATTGAACCGATCCTCTCCTAAAGTTGTTTTTGGGCAAAAAAATACCGCGAACAAGCAGCCTCCTAAGAAGCTGCTGTTTCGCGGATAAAAGTCAAAAGTCGACTAAAATCAAAAAGGAATACGACCTTCATCGTATCCCGCTAACAGCAGTATTCACGAAAGGTTACTGTTTACGGCATAGCAAAAAACACGGGTAATCCACCCGGTTGCTCTCATTCCAAGTTTTAATTAAAGATTGGAATTTACTATGCCCGATTTTCGGTTAAGCTAAAACCACCAATACCATATAAGTTGTCATTACAAACATCTCCTTTCGTAGAAAAAATTGGGATATAACCCCACCCATATATTGTGACATAACCCTTTGTGAAAAATCAACAGAAGATTTGGACATCAGCAAATTTTATCGATCAGCTACCTCTCACCCCAATCCCCTAACTATCGCATCTAAGATAAGAAAAGCCACCTTCGTTCGTTGTTTATTTTTTAATGGACTATTATTACTTTTCAAATTAACGAAATAACAAAACAGATGAATCCCCATTGATTTACTAGATTTTAGATTCAAAAATGCAAAAAACTCCATTTTGAAAAAATTTGATCAAAATGGAGTATTATAAAAATGAGCCTTCTTCAACCATCTGTATTCATTTCAAAAAGTCCGTTCTCCCCTTTTTTATCTTCAACATCGAATTAGCATTTTCTTGAAATTCATATGGAACTTTCACTTCTTCAACTGTACAGTTATTGTCAGCAAGATAATTTACTATTTTGTCTAGATGCTGATACCTTTTTCCCTCTAAATCAACTAAAGGAAAAATACGAACTTCCTCTTTTGTAACCCTCAACAGCTCGTTTAGCGTTTCTAAGTGAAATTGATAATCTAACCTATCTGCGTACATAAATAAAAAATGTGCTGAGAGAAGAATCTCAAATTCATTATTCTTAAATGGCAAAGTAGGCAATTTAACAGGAACATATCTTTCACTCGATTTTTTCATATCATTATCAAAATCTTGTAAAGCCGTTAAACGAAATTTTCTAAGACCTTCTATATCCTTGAAATAGTCCCATTTATAGTTGGTTTTAGCTTCTTCCATATGCTTCATTGCGTGTTCAATATCTCGAAGACCTTTATTTTTTAGGTCTTCACCAGAATGATAATAGGCAATGTCACAAGCGATTACATCGAAACCTAATTTGTTGCCAATGGCCGTAAATGAACAAGCTCCTGCTGGACAATCAAGTATTTTCTTTCCTCGGAGTTCTTCTTCTGAAAGGGAGAACATATCCAAATACTCTTCAAAAGTTCTCCCAATGAAAATTATTCTCTCTAAATCTAACTTAGTACTATGCTTTATTTTACTCAGCTAAACTCACCCCACCCTTCTATAAGTACATTCATAATACTACAAAATGATAATATTTACCTTTTTCAAAGAGCTACGCTGCTCCGTTCGTTCATTAATAAAAAAAGAGCTACCTATGCAACTTAATGATCTTCAAGTAAGACACCTCGTTAGCCTCTATGTAGCGCATTCTATGGAAAGAAATTAGAAACTGGATATTATTAAATAAATATTTCTTGTAAAAAGGTTTATCCTATAATTGGATATTATTCATCTTCCATCTACATAATAAACCTACGCAACAAATCCATTTATTGAACTAATTGTTTTTGGTAGTTCAATAAATGAAAAAGAGCAGCTTATATACTCAATAATTTTTAATCAACGCTAATTTCCTCAGCCAACTCCAAAATAATTCCCTCTGGACCACGAACGTAGCATAATTTATAACTTTCTTCATATTGCTGTATCTCACTAAAGATATCCGTACCCTTCTTTTTCAATTTGGCAACAACAGCTTCAATATCTTCAACAGTAAATGCAATATGTCGGAGACCCAGTGTATTTGCAAAGGGTTGCTGAATATCTTTTTCATCTGACGGTGTATAAAATTTAATTAGCTCTATCCATGTCTGACCGTCTGTCGTTCCCAATCCTACACACGCTACTTTAGCGTCATTCAACCCAACTGCATATCCCATTAACTCTCCTTCCATTTCCCACTCCCCTTTCACCTCAAGTCCAAAATCGAGAAAAAACTCTTTAGCGGCAGAGAGATTATTTACGATTACACCCACATGATCTATTCTTTTGATCTTCATATTTCATACCTCCATAGTTTCTTATCCTGTATTCAAATTCTAGTATTAACAAAGGGACGATTAATATAATAAAAAGATACCAGCATTGCCAGTGGCTTATTTTATGGATTTAGCCATATTATAACCGTAAATCATTGTTACACTTGATTACCTTCTGACAGAGTGAATCATCACGAAACGGACAGGTTACACATTCCTTTGGCCTTGCGAATTTTAGTGTCCGATACTTTTCATCGAAGCTGTCGTAACAGTAGCTATGTTTACGTACACATGTCGGTCTGAAATGCTCATCAAATCCAAGATACTCTCCTTCGTTGCGGATATTCCGTCGCTCTGGTTCTTCTTTCCGTCACTTCGCCTCTTCTTTCCATCGCTTTGACTCTTCCTTCCGTCGCTCGGATTTCTTTCCGTCACTTCGACTCTTCTTTCCGTCGCTCTGGCTCTACTTTCCGACGCTTTGACTCTTCCTTCCGTCGCTCGGATTTCTTTCCGTCACTTCGACTCTTCCTTCCGTCGCTCTGGTTCTTCTTTCCGTCGCTCTGGCTCTTCTTTCCGTCGCTCGAATTTCTTTCCGTCACTTCGCTTCTTCTTTCCGTCGCTCTGGCTCTTCTTTTTATTGTTTTAGAACCCTTAATACTAAAGGGATTAAATTTATGAAATTAGCTCATTCTACAAAACAATCCATTCCTAGTTTAAGTGAACTTATTCACAAAGTTATTTTATTATTGAATAAATGCAAGTGTCTGTTAATCGACATCCATCTGCTGACAAATCCTCATTCCTTAGTGTTCCTTCTAACTTAAATCCGAGTTTTTCTGGAATGGAACGACTCTTATAATTTGTTGATTCACACCTAATTTCAATTCTTCTGAATAAGATTTGATTTAATCCGAAATTAATTAACTCTTTTATAGCTTCTGTCATATATCCATTTCCACTAAAAGTTGAATTAATCCAGTATCCAATTTCACATTTTGGAATATCCCAATCAACCCCCTGAAAGCTCGCTACTCCAATAAATTCATCAGTTTCCTTATGAAAGATAAGAAAACGAAAGCTTTCTCTTTTTAAAAAGTTGATATAAGCATTTCTTAGGTTAATCTCTGTTTCTTCAATGCTAGGAATTTCTTGAGCAAAGGGCATCCACGCTTTTAATTCAGTAAAGGAATCTCTAATTGCTTGGCTAACAATATTTCCGTCTCCAGAATAATTTGGAGCACGAAGAATTAACCTTTCTGTTGTTAATTGTGTTGGAATATCTAATAGTAAAGGATTATACATTTCATTTTCCCCTTTCAAATCAATTTCTAGATAAATAAAAATTACAACAAAAACCTCTCCTTCCTAAGACATTCATCTTGAAGACTAGAACCACCTTAGTTTATTGATATGTCACCATATAAACCTCTTACCCTACTTAATATTGTCAGAACCCGTCTCACGATCCTATTTTTTTCAGTTAATGGTAAGATGTCAGAGGCTTTTTTCATTAAGATCACTATTACTCCTTTTCAGCAAATAGGAGCTCTCTGTAAATAATCTCTTAATTACTTCTCATCAACGCTTGATACATTTAGAATTTTTTAACACTTTATATAAAATTGTAATTATTGTCAATAAATCTCTTTTCCAACTATCCTGTGTTGTTCATAAAGAAAAAAGAGCTGCATATGCAACTCAATTTTTTTCAAGTAAGGCACCCCTATCGTGAAGTAATACATTAGCCTTGATTACTTTTTTCAAATTCATTCTTTAATATAGACATAATATATAAAGACTCGAAACCTTTATCATTTTTTATACATTCCCTTAATGTTCCCTCAACGACAAATCCTTGTTTTTTGTAAAGATTAAAGGCACGCAAATTGTTTACTTTTACATCTAACCATAGACGATTAGCATTATGTTTCGTAAATACCAATTCTTTAATAAGTCTGATTGATTCCTTCCCATAACCCTTTCCTTTATCCCTAATAGTAATCCTTACAAGCTCGATGCTTAAATCAGGATTCTCTAATCCAGCAATAATCATATAGCCTACTGGATGATTTCCTTTCCCACCTTCTACAATCAAGTGTAATATATCAGTATTTTCGATTGCCTTTTCATGCTTTTCTTTAGACCATGGGATGATAAATTTTGCATTTTCTTCATTTGATTCTAAGCTACAAACAAAATCTATATCCTTTAATTCGGTATTTCTAAATGTTAATATTTCAGATTTCAAAATCAAGAAAAACCCTCCTCACTTTTCTTTCAATTCCAATATATAATACAACTTGCTTGTTCAAATATCCTGCACCGTTAGTTCAATAAAGAAAAAAGAGCTGATGATCTTCAAGTAAAGAACCTCGTTAATTAAAGAAGACACTTTTAAAATATTAGCGATTTTCTTTAATCAATATTAACTAGACCACCGATAATTACATAAGCAACAGATTTCAATATTCCTTTCGGGGTTTTTATTGCCATGAAGAACCCTAAGTTAAATTACTTGCAATAACCTCAAAAAAAAAGCGTCAATCCTTGTTGGATTAACGCCCTGATTTATTTTAAATTCTTTTTATTCCTGATCAAACCATAGTAGCTCTTTATCATCAACGTCGCCATTATAATTGATAAGAATTTCATCTCCAGCTTTTATATCTGTGTAAGCAAAGAAGTCAAATGTGCGATTTTTAAAATTAATCTCATAAGTTGCATTAGGTTCATAAGAATGGTTAAACAACATTCCATAACCAAGAAGGATGGCTGATTGACCGATTCCATATTCAAAAGCATAATCACCGAGTAAAGTTTGCTCAATGTATTGGTGCTGTTCGTTTGGATAAGAAATAACAGGTGCTTCGTGTAAAAGCTCTCCTTTTTTGATATCACATGTTGCAAATACCCCTCTATTGAATTCTCCATCACTTAAAGGAGATGTTTTTATCTCTATCATGTTTGTTCTCCTACTCACTTTTAATATATTTTTTTAGCTGTAGCATTTGCTCTTTTTTATCTGTAGTAATACGTATAGCTAATCAATCGTATCATAATTAGCGTGATTCTTTTGGTGGTTGGCAAACTTCACATTTACGTTGATTTTTATTTTTAAATTTTGTAAATGTTTTTTCAAAATTGCTACCACATGCACATTTTAATAGTAATTTTTGAGAGAAACCGTGATATTCAGTCGTTAGTAACTTACTTTCTGAATTATTCTCTACAAATTCTTTAATTTTATCAATCGTCCATTTTTTATTCAATCTCTTACACCTCTATATTTTATCTCATGCGGAGGCTTTTCTAGCATCCGTTCAGTTATAAGGAACTTCTTTCATTACCTTAAGCTATTTATTATAACATGAACTGGTAAATAATAAAACAGATTCAAGATACCTTCATCTAACGCCTCACTACAAATATTGATACGTCATCGGTTTAATGTTATTATTGGCAGCCTTTCTTTGTTATAAGTTCCACCAAGAAAGATCTATTATGCCGATACTTCAATCAAAATTCCATACATCAAATACCAATCATCTGCTTGAGTTGTTCAAAAGGGACATATCCAATGATGGGTTCAGATGATTTATTGTGAATAAACAAACGAGAATAAGGAATTCCCATTACCTTATATTCTGCTGCAATATCTGGGCTTTTTTCTACATTTACCTTTATAATTTTTATCTTACCACTGAATTCTTCACTGAGTTGATTAAGAACCCCTGCAAGCATTTTACATGGGCCGCACCACTCGGCCCAAAAATTTAATAACACAATTTTTTTAGTTTTTAATTGTTCTCTTAATTCTTTCTTTGTTGTTACATGAACAATCGACATAATTCTTTTCCTCCCTTGTGAAAATAAAAATCTTGAAGTTATAATATGCTTAAAATTATTATTAGACCCTACTCTCCCTTTCATCACACATTAAAGACCTTTAATGTCCACAATAGAGCAAAAACAACTGCCATTGTATCTATTAATGAAGACTGATCTTTAGCTGTCTCCCACACTGCAAAACATTTTCCTGTGATGTACGCCCTACCTCATCAACAAAAATGCTATCATTGTTTTTCAAATGACAGCCAAGCTACTCTGAAAATCGGTTTGGACGCACAAAGTTTGGTACTTTATTTCAAGTCGTGATCTAAACATAATTTTATTTAAATAGCCATCCTTACCATAAAGGTTCTGAATGGATTTAGTAATGACAGTTATATTTTCAATGTCGAGGCAGAAAGTTCATGACAAATTTTTGATGATCACTTATCCTCTTTTTCTAAACCATGTAATGCTTTCCATTAACAATTTTTGTATCTTCTTTTCCATACAATACGTTTTTTGGATTGATCACGATAAGTAAAACCGCTACTACTGAATAAAGAATTGCGCTGTACTTGATTAGTTCCAGTAAGTTACCATTTATTAAGCCAATAAAGAAATTAAATAATTGGTGGATGATGATTGGAATGATTAAATTTTGATTTAAGTTATAAAATGCTGTCATGACGATTTTAGTGGAAATAAGTGCAATCATAAAGAATAGTATATATTTTAGTAAATCCATGCCCATATACCCTGTAGTAAACCAAATAGGAAGATGCCACATCCCCCACCAAAATCCAATGATAATCGAAGCTTTTAATGGCGAATGCTTCTTTTGAAGCTCCATTTGAGCGAATCCTCTCCATCCTAGTTCTTCACCTAGCGGCCCAGAAAGTAGGTTTTTAAAAAAGAAATAGATCAGCATTCCCCATGAAGAAATCGTAAAAACAGAGTCTACTTCACTGTTTTTCGATACGAGAAATACAATCATCAAAAATATAAATGTTTGAATCAGCATCACAGAAAGAATCACCGAAAACTTAAGCTTATTGTTAAATTTATCTTTAACAAATTGCATAAAACTTTGCCCAGGATAGATTTTTTTAAACAATATGGCAAAAGCAAAGGTTGAGGACCAAGCTGATATACAGAGCGTTACATCAAAAATCCATTTAGGAAATCCTAACACTCTTGTGGCTCCGACAAGACAAAAAAGTGGCAAAAAAATGATATTGGTTAGTAAAATAAAACTTGCTACCGGTTTTTTTAGTTTCTTTTCTCTATTCATACATATTCCCCGTTTCAAACTAAATTTCGTTTTAAGAATACCTTTAGCTTAAACCTAGGGGTTACTCTCAGGTCAACACTTCTTTCAAATAAATGAAGCAATATATATAGAAAACCCGAACAAATGGCAAAACACCGTTTGAGTGTCTTGCAAATTTGTTCGGGTTTTACACTATACTACTTTTGTCCTAACCTCAATTTATTCATCGAAATAGGAAGTTTTAATATTTTTCTCGTCCAGAAATTTTTCGATTTTTAATTGCTGCCTTCCGTTCGCTTTAGTAAAATGCTCTGAAGCAAAATCTGATATATCTGTAAGGTTACCATTTTCGACCATCCCATCAATTTCATCTTCAAATTGTATTAACGTTTTTCTGATCGATGAAACAAATTCATAGATTGTCTTTGAAGGTTCTTTATAATCATCAGGGATAGTATTATTACTAATAAAATCAATGAAATTCGCATCATTCTTTTCCCCTTCAGCTACTAAAGTATGTAATTTTTCCTGATCAGATTTAGAAGCATCCTCATATATAGAAACAATTATCTGCATTTCTTTGTCTAACACATGACTATAATCCATATATTTTTTTATACTGGCTTTCATTTCTTCTTCGCTAATCGTTTCATTCTTTTTATTAGAAACAAAAATATCGTCAGGAATTTTAACGAGTACATTGTTAACAGGTTTTTCCTTACTTTCTTTATTGTTTTCTTCGTTAGGCATTGTTTCGTGTGAACAAGCACACATCAATACAATCGTGAACACCATGAATAAAAATAAAGTAAATCTTTTCATATGTATCTCCTTCTTCATCCATTTTGTCATTAATTTGACCTTTCTTATAATTCGCCTTCATTTACAAAATCGTCTCTACTTCCTTAATGATCGAGCCATTTTACAATAAATGATTACAGGCTATACATTTCGCGCCCTCTGTGTACTAGTTAAATAGTACACTATGACTTTAAATTTCGCAAGTGTTTTTTCAAATAAAAGGAAGAACCCCTATATAAAGGGCTCTCCCTTGATAAAATTGAACAAAGTATGGCTCTTCAGTAAAGCGAGGGAACTAATAAGTTTCACTTGATAGGTACATAAATCTCTAAAAATACCCGTTCAAGTCCATCTTCATAAGTAGTCAGTAATAGGTTTATATAAACTTGTCCCAAAAGTTCATACCCTTTTTCTACTGCGATTTTTCTTAAACTAGCTTCCACGTGTTGATCAATATTTTTTCCGCCAGTTGACCATCTTCCATCTTCAATTATTGTATAAATACATTTTGGATGGGATAGGATTTCACCGTCTACTTTTTCATCCAAGTCTTCCAATCTTCTTACAATGACAAACTTATCTTCTATAATACCATCTTCATTAAAGCTGATGACTCTTCTTAAAGATGTGAGCGTAACTGCTTTTTTTAAACTGTCCGCATTCTTTTTTAAAGTGTCATATTCATCATATGCAGTATAATGTTCTATTTCCCCCTTTATTTCTAGAGGTTTCATTTCCTTAACTATGTATTGCCCTGAAAATTGTTGAATATTCTCACAATCTTCTTTTACTATTTGAAGCTTTTTTAATAGAAGTTTTTTATATTCTATTTCCCGTAAAACTTCTTGTTCTTTCTCTTCTAATAATAATTGTATCCCCTCAATACTCTTACTTTTTCTTAATTCCTGAATTTTTTTAATTTCAATATCAATTTCTCTATAGAAATTGACAGTTGTTATATCATAAATATCAAAACGATTATAAATTCTATATCCATTCTCCATATTTTGCTTTGGCTTTACTAATTCCTTTTCTTCATAAAATTTCAACGTATCTCTAGATACACCTAAAAAATTAGCTACTTGCCCAATCGTGTACATTTTCCTCTCCTACCTTTGATGCAAAATCTTTATCGAACTACATAACCATATAATACCATTTGAGAATTGGAGATGCCAGATGATACTCTGACCAAGCAACGGGATTCTGAAGTAATTCTTTTCCTAACAAAAATAAGAGCCGTCGAAACAGCTCTAGGTTTTTAAAAACCTTATTCTTCAAATGATAAATTTGTCGGTTCCTCTAAAAGATGGTTTTCAAAGCAAATGTGGGTTGTAGGGATATCGTTTTCAACTACCTCAAAACTAAGCCCATCCAGCCAAACTTCTCCTTTTCCTGTCAGTAAAATACCGAACGATATAATTGCACTATTTTCTGGTACATCCAGAACTATAGAATATTGATTCCAACTATTTGTACCAATGATTGGTCTATCACTCATATTATCAAATTGCAGGATATCCTCCGATGCATTATCTACTCGCATCCAAAGTCCTGCAAATTGTTTAACATTTTCAGTTTTAATAAACCCCGATAGTTTAACTCTTTTATTTCTAAATTCATTTGCCTTAAATTGTTGCATCATTGTTGCAAATTCATCTGGATCCCGAACCGTTTTTGATTTTAAATAGCCCGATGCTTTGCCTTGATGAACAGTTTCCCGATCTGTTCCTATTTCATAATTATAAGGATGACTTCCACTTATGAACCAGCCTTTCATTTTTTCTTCCATTATTGATTCCTCCTTGTTTTTTCTCATAGCTCTCATTACTTTTCTGTATTGCCCTGGTGGCAAACTATATAATTTTTTGAATGCTCGTGTAAAGGATTCTTGTGACTCAAATTGATAATAGAACGCGATATCAATAATTCTTTCATTCGTATGAAGAAGTATACTTGCAGCATTTGCAAGTCGCCTCATTCGAATATATTCCGTGACAGACATGCCAACAGAGGTTTGAAAAACTCTGTGAAAATGATATCTTGAAAATCCGCTTACCGCATCAATATCATTGGCAGAAATTTGCTCATGTAAATGTGATTCAATCCAATTTATTGTTTTTTGAATTAGCCAATCATTTTTCAACGGTATTTCACCTCCTCTTCACTTATAATCATAACGAATAAAAATTAATAATTTTTGACTTTTTTTGCGATATTTTTCAAAACCACAGATACTTTAACAAAACATCTTCAATTAAATACGACACTTTAATTCATGTGTAAAATTCGACTACGGGTATAATAGCAAGTGACTATTTTACTCCTTTTACCATTCTGCCTTTCACTTTAAGCTATCCACCTAAAAAAGATAAATGCTTAAACTTGCTAAAAGAACTTATTCTGCTTTAACATAATTAAGCAATGATATGTGACAGTATCCATTACTCTTACACAATCTTAAAAATATCTTACCGAAGGAGTGGTAGATTTGGCACGTGTTTTATTTATTAACGGTGGATCAGAAGGACATATCAATCCAACTATTGGCGTTGTGCAGGAGTTAATTTCGCGTGGAGAAGAGGTCGTGTTCTTTACGATTGAAGCTTTTCGAGAGCGTATTGAGCAGACGGGAGCGACTGTGCGCACATTTGATGGTCAAAAATTTATCAAAGCTTTTATTTCAGGTGGAAGAAATCATTTACTTGAAAGGGTCAATGGACTTTTACTTACTGCAGATGTCGTCATACCTAGCGTTCTTGAACAGATTAAAGGAGAACATTTTGATTACATCATCCACGATTCTATGTTTGGCTGTGGCTATTTACTTGCCAAAATCCTTAAGCTTCCAGCAATCAGTTCATGTACATCTTTTGCCGAGACTAAACAATCATTTGATAAAACATTAGAACATCTTTCAAAAAATATTCCAACCGAAGTTTTAAAAAAGGTGAACGATGATTTTCAACAGCTAACAGCAAAAATTAAAGAAAAATATGGCGTTGAAATCCATTCACCTTATGAAGTTTTTTGTAATCCCGCACCACTTACAATCGTTTATACAACGAGGGAATTTCAACTTAACGGAGAAGCATTTGATCAATCCTATAAATTTGTAGGCCCATCCATTTCTTCACGATCCACACAAGAAGATTTCGACTTTACTGCAATCGAAGGTAAAAGCCCCATTTACATTTCACTCGGTACAGTCTTAAATCAAGCTATTGATTTCTATAAACTTTGTTTTAAAGCATTTGGAAATACTGAGCATACCGTTGTTATGTCTATTGGAGGACAAACAAAACTTGATGAATTGGGAGAAATTCCTGACAACTTCATTGTGAAACCTTATGTTCCACAAACCGAATTGCTAACATACACTAAATTATTTATCACACACGGTGGCATGAACAGTACGAATGAAGCGCTCTATAACGGGGTTCCGCTAATCGTTATCCCACTTAGTGCGGATCAGCCTTTAATCGCTCAGCAGGTAACCACTATCGGAGCAGGTATTCAATTACAAATGGAAAGTTTGACGGCAACTCAACTATATGAAACTGCAAATCATGTGTTAAACACCCCTTCCTTCCATATAGCTGTTGCAAATATTAAAGACTCCTTCCAAAAATCAGGTGGGTATCACAAAGCTGTCGATGAGATTTTCAAATTTACAAGTCAATAGGATATATAAATTTATAAGCTACCATCATTGGTGGCTTTTTTTATGTAGATAAAAAAGCTAGGACAACATCCCAGCTTTTTGCACGTTCTTTGAAAAAGGAGGAGCTACGAATCACCATTTTTTAATGTAATCGATCATCAAACATTAATTGTATTTGAATACCGAACGGGTCCTCAAGTAACCCATATGCTTTACTAAAAACATTACTTGATAACGGAACAATAATTCTTACTCTCTCATCTGTCGTCAAGCTTTTGTAAAAATGTTTGATTTCTTCTAAGTTCGCACTTTGTATACACAATGAGGTGTTGTTCCCTACTACATATTTTTCTGTGACATCCATTGTATTCTCTGCCATCATTATCTTTGTTTTCCCGATGGTACGGTCAAACTATTATTTCAGTGAAGCCTGAATCATTAAAACAAAGTATTCAAGCTAAAGTAGAAAGCCTCTTAGATCACTTCAAAAAATTATAATTTTTGGGGTTGCCCAGCTGAGTATAAATGATTTTAATCAAACAAAGAAAAGGAGAAAAGCACTTTTCTCCTCTTTTTTAAAACACAGTTATGCTTTACCATCATCTGTCTTTAACCAATTTACAATCGCTACTATCGGGAATGTGATTAATGCTGTTAGAATTGCAACTATAGGTGCAACACTAATTGTTTGTGCAACATACATCAAGTACATAATTGGCGCAAGTAATAGAATACTTGGAACTGTCCATCCTCCAACTGCTATATAACGGTATACGCCAATAGCCCAATTCGCTTTTAATACAATTGGTAAAATCAACAGTAAACTAATGATCGCTGGGATCGTAAATGCGTAACTAACACCTTTGAACGTAAAACTAGTCATCACGGCCAACAAAATCCATAATACCTGCGTACTCATCACGAAATTCGCTAGACCGCATTTTTTCGCAATCCACTTCGTAAAAAAGAAACTGAACACAATAGCGAGTAGGAGCATCAACGTAAGAATCGTCGTATCATAAGTACCAAACATAACCATACTATATTCATTTATTCCACCGTAAAATACGATAGTTAAGAGATGAACTAAAAGGAAATAGAAGATGAAAATGGCAACAAGACTACCTATCATCGCAAAGAAAATTAAAACAAAACCCTTAATTTGTATCACTTGCTTTTTAAAGCAGTAGTAGAATATCGCAGCTGTTAGGACTAGTAAAACAACCATCAATGGGATGACTACCTTTTGAGAGTACACGACTACTATCTTTTTCATTAGTGGAAAGTAAATTGCATCACTTTTACTTTCTTCTATGACTTTAAACTCTTTTGCATCCATCATCATAAACTTTTTCACTAAAGGAAAAACATAGCTCCCAAAGTGACGAATTGTTCCCTCATCACTATTTTCCACACGATCTACCTCCGTATGATACGCCTCTAATCCATTCATATTGGCAAAATTATACCCTAATTTTTTTGTCACTTTAAATTCAGTAAAATCTGTATCGTTCGGCATCCTTTTATACATTTCAGAAACAAATGAATAAGCCACGGGGTATGGAACGGTCTCTTTATACAATTGCACTAACTTTAAATCATTTGGACTCGTTTCAAACAAAATCGGTACCCCTTTATTTCCTCTTGCTTCGAAATTTAACATTACACTTATTTTATTTAAAACAACCGTTCGATCTTTAAAAGCACTCGCTCCAAGTAAACCTACCTCCTCTCCGTCTGTTAGCACAAAATAGATTGTATTTTTAGGTGCCGGCATTTGTTTTAACGCTCTTGCAGTCTCCAAAATTGTGACAACGCCGTAACCATCATCAGAAGCTCCTGGGGCCTCTGATACAGAATCATAATGAGCTGTTAATAAAATCGCATGGTCATCTTCTGAAGTTCCCGGGATTTTCGCAATAATATTTTCAACAGTCTCTGGACCTATTTCCGCAGCAAACTTCTCATCTCTAATATCTCTAACTAGCTTCGATTGAATTTCAACAGGCACATCTATATCTTGAAAGTATTTGACAATATAATCTTTGACCTTTTTATTTGCAGAAGAGCCCATTGGATGTGGTTCCTTTGCAACTTCCTTTAAATAATCAAGAGCTCGTTCTGATGAAAAATCCTTTTCAGTTCCCCCCATTTCTTCTGATGAAGGACTTAAAAATTGGCTAAAACTTATAAATAATGTTAACAAACCTAGTAATATCGCAAAAATAAGCAATCTTCTTTTTTTCACCTATTACTCTCCTCATTCTTTTTATTTATTTAATACCAAATTTCATGGCCATCTAGCCCTATCATATGGTTTATTTTCCATTTATTTCGCAATCCCACACTAAGAAATAATGTAAAGGCATACACAAAGATTCTTGATATTACATCATGTCCACCATATCGTTGAATTCAGTTCGGTGCATTCAAAAAACACACAACATGATTCAAAATATGATTGGATTGAAGAGAAATTAAATTGTATTTAGAATTGTTGCAAAGCGATAATGAAATAATAAAATACATTCAAACACATCAAAATCTTTCTCACCGTGAAATCATTCGAAACTTGTTGCATCTTTTCCTCAATATGGTTTAGGGGATTCTCAATATTTCGCATTAATTAAAGCAACACAAAAATAAAAATTGAGTGTTGCTTTCCTCCACTTTAGATTGATGAAGAGTTGCCCATGAAAAAACGAACACCTACTTTTTTAGAGAATAGAAAAATATCCTTTATTTTCTTACAACATCATTGACAATGCATTAGATTTTTTATATTTTGTAATAATGCGTAAAATTTGTCAAGCGGCATGAAAACAAAGAATGGGGTGTATTAAATGAGGATTATAAAAGTTGTAGATCATAACCACAAATGGAGCAACGACTATCTGAAAGAGGAACGTTCAATTAGGGCGATCCTTCAAGAAGAATTGGTGAATTGTTTTCATATTGGAAGCACATCAGTTACAGGCTTAAAAGCAAAACCAATTATTGATATTTTACTAGTAGTCAATGATATTCATAAATTGGAGTCATTTTCTAAGCAATTTCAAGAGATTGGCTACGAAGTTAAGGGCGAATTCGGGATAACAGGAAGAAGATATTTCCGGAAAGGTGGCGATCATCGCACACACCAAATTCACGCTTTTCAATATAACAACATTGCAGAAATAGAAAGACACTTAGCATTTAGAGACTACCTTCGAGAGCATCCCGAAGTTTGCAGGCAGTATGGGGAAATAAAGAGCCAACTTGCCAAGCAGTATCCAAATGATATTGATGGCTATTGTAACGGGAAAAACGATTTTGTCAAAAGTGTTGAAAAAGAGGCTATTAAATGGCATTGGTCTGTCCGTTAATATCGATAACCATTTAGTGGCTGTCCTTGAAAGCCCACATTACTATGAAGAATTTAGGATGTTGAGTATTTATCGGACAATATTATATAAGCGGGTGTAATGAATGAAAAAACCGTAGCCTTCTAAAATGCTATTTAGCAGGCACATAAAAATAATTTTTAATAAATTAAATCAAACCGTATCGAGACGAGTATTTTGAGCATTATTTAGCCCTGCAAACAACATTTAGTATGACGTCAAAAATAGATATTCGCATTCTGTATATAAACATAATCCCGCTATAACCTGCTTCTTTTGTAGAAAGCGTTCCTGCTTATTACGGGAACGCTTTCGAATCTCCCCATATGAAACAAACATTCACTTCTGCTGACTAATTTGTCATTTTTCTCATCACCCACTCAATCGGTCCTCTGTTAAATTTTTTGCTCCATAAAACAGAAAATAAAATACTCGCTACGAAAAACAATAGTGTAAATACTAATGAAAATGCTAACGTTTGGTTTTCTAACCTATTTAACAATGCCAATATACCAACACCGATGAATACATGGCTTACATAATGGGTTAAGGTTAATTGTCCTGTTTGAATAAGTGATTGTATCAACCATTGTCTAGCAAACTTTTCTACAATATAAATAGAAACAACGATGACGATTGTTGCAGAAGCTGAATTTGATAAAATATATAAAATGTTTGGTGGAATTGGCCCTGTTTGAAACAAGAATTCTGCACTGTTTACATCCAACATCGTTAGAGATAGGCGCATTAAAACTTGTGAAAGTACCTCTATAGTAATGAGAGAAAATATAGAAATAATTAACATTTTGTTTCTAATTGCTTTCTCCGATAAATTCAGTCTGCCAAGAATCATTCCAAGTAAAAAGAAACAGATCCAAGGGAATACTGGGTGATACCCATTAAACAAAAGATTTCTGATAAAACCTTCTATAGTCCAAAAATCTAGATATTCCATAAATGGTTGGTCTGGATGCCATCCCTTCAAATAATTCATCTTCACTTGTAAGACTTGTGAGGTAATTAAAAAAAAACTTGATAGAAAGATCATGAGCTTTGTAGAAGCTACGATAAGAAAGGATGCAATCAGCATATAAATACCATAATAATGGAGGATATCTCCAGTCCAATCCGCCACATATAAAAGTAAACCTAAAATGAAAAGAAAAGCGGAACGTTTCGATAATTTCAAGCTATTTTCTTTAATAGTAAAAAGGTCTCCGCCATTTCTAGCTTTTCTTGTCATCAAAGCAACTCCGATACCGGCCAACGTAACAAAAGTGGCAGATGCTCTTCCTTCGAAAAGTTCAGTAAACCATATTAACCAATCCGGCCCTCTTCCTGTTGCTCCCATAATAATTTTAAAGTTGACTATAAGCATCCCAAACATAGCCAAGGCTCGAGCAAAATCTAATCCTTCAATCCGTTTAGATTGTAACTGTTCGGTCATAAATGTTCCTCCTTATGTTATAGCGCTCTGCTTAATACATCATCAATATAAACTATAGGGTTGACCTAATGTCAAACCGACTTTTTTTGCCCAACTCACAATTCATTTGCCCAATATAACCTTCACAGCGCAAATCCTTTAGATTTATCACAGGGAATTTATGCCTACAAACGCTTCCAATCCTCTTATTATCAATGATTACTGTTTTATCCTAGGTTTATTGTTTGACATTAGGCTAGCCCTAAAGTTTATATTTATCTAGAGAAGAGGGATATTATGGATGAAACAATTACAATAAATCAATTGGCTAAAATATTTGATATTAGTCATCATCAAATACGATATTACGAAGAAAAAGGGCTCTTATTTCCATCCTTCACGGATAATAATAGGTATCGAAAATATTCTCTGAAGGAAATTTATCAACTTGCTCAAATATTAATGTTGAGAAACTTAAATCTTTCAATCGCACAAATTAAAGACATGTTAACTTCGTATGAAAAAAATGATTATTTGAGTTTATTAAGAGAAAAATCAAAAGAACTTTCAGACGAAATAAATAAACTGCAAAAGATTAAAAAGGCAATTGATCACCATTATGTAAATA
>NZ_JAQZSD010000036.1:0-43549 GCF_028674935.1 Lysinibacillus sp. CNPSo 3705
AGGTCACACCCGTTCCCATACCGAACACGGAAGTTAAGCTCTTTAGCGCCGATGGTAGTTGGGGGCTTCCCCCTGTGAGAGTAGGACGTCGCTAGGCAAGCTAAAGTCTGAGATTTTTTTCTCAGGCTTTTTTATTTTTTTAGGCTGTCTTATACAATAAATGTATAGGACAGCCTTTTTTCTTCAATCAGCAATGTTCTCTGTGCGAAAGCGAAGCGACAGCAACAACAATTACGCAAGGCAAAATCTAAAATTCAAGGGCGTTTCGAAGAGTATTTAAATAAGATTGGCTAACGGGTAGTTCACTGCCATCCTTTAGAGTGACAACAAAATTAGAAGTAAGATCACGAGCTATTTTTTTTATGAAATGAATATTAACAATATAAGACCTGTGAATGCGAATAAAAGATGACGGTAGACGCATTTGAAGTTCTTTAAGAGTAATACTTGTTTTAAATTGTTCCCCCTCTACATAAAACCACGTTTTTTTCTGCAGGCTTTCAATATGAGAGATTTTTTCTATTGCAACAGGATTCCATTCCTCTTCTTGCTTTCCAGTTAAAAATTGAAAGGGCTCCAATTTCTTTTCGGTAAAGGTTGAAGGTAAAACTACAACAAGTGCAGCAGGCACATCTAATATGTTTATAGGATAACCTATTCCATAATAGGGTGTTTCGAATAAGGAATTATCTAAAACGGCATCTGTTCGTTTCCTTGTGCGTAGTACTTGCTCGGCAATGCTACCAGACTGTACTTGTTGACCTATTTCCAAGTTAATGTTTTGATGTCCAGAATGAAAATAGATATAGGAGTTTTCAGCAGCAATTGCAATGGATGAATTGGCTGGTACCCAGTCTTTTAACATTGAAATAAACTGTTGCGATATATCTTTTGACAAAGAATTAAACTCATTTTTCATTGTGAATATCCCCCTTGTTTGTAAACAGTTTACCAAATTTCGTCGCCCAAAAAAGCGGTTTTATCATTAAAATTTGGTATTTTATCTAAAAATAATGAAAATTCAGATGCACTGTTATATATTAATTTATAACAAATAAACCTGTTATGGAACAGCTGATTAAAAGTTTTTTAACAGAGTATATTGTATACAAAGGGGAAGGTGGAATTTCAATATGTCAACACGTCAAGAAAAAATCCAAGCATTAGAAAAACAATGGGCAGAGAACCCTCGTTGGGCTGGTATTGAACGCACATATTCTGCTGAAGAGGTTATTAAGCTACAGGGCTCTGTAGTACTTGAACAAACTTTAGCAACTAAAGGTGCGGCTCGACTTTGGAAGTCTTTACAAGAAGAACCGTTCATTAATGCATTAGGTGCATTGACTGGTAATCAAGCTGTACAGCAAGTAAAAGCAGGATTAAAAGCAATCTACTTATCGGGCTGGCAAGTCGCTGCTGATGCTAACCTTTCTGGTCAAATGTACCCTGATCAATCCTTATATCCAGCAAACTCTGTTCCAGCAGTAGTGAAGCGTATTAACCAAGCTTTACAACGTGCAGACCAAATTGATCATGCTGAAGGACGTGTAGATCAATTTGATTGGTTCGCTCCAATCGTAGCAGATGCTGAAGCTGGCTTCGGTGGTCCTCTAAACGTATTTGAGCTTGTAAAAGGAATGATTGAAGCTGGAGCCGCTGGTGTTCACTTAGAAGACCAATTAGCTTCTGAGAAAAAGTGCGGTCACTTAGGTGGTAAAGTGTTACTTCCAACACAAAATGCTGTTCGTAATTTAATCGCTGCTCGTCTTGCAACAGACGTAATGGGTGTTGATACGATTTTAATCGCTCGTACAGATGCTGATGCTGCTGATATGGTAACATCTGATATCGATCCGCGTGATGCTGAGTTTATTACGGGTGAACGTACTCCAGAAGGCTTCTTCCGTACAAAACCAGGCATCAAACAAGCGATTGCTCGTGGTTTAGCTTACGCGCCATATGCAGACTTGATTTGGTGTGAAACGTCTAAACCATCTCTTGAAGAAGCTCGTGAATTTGCGGCAGCTATTCATGCTGAATTCCCAGGTAAATTACTAGCATACAACTGCTCACCTTCTTTCAACTGGAAAGCAAATTTATCAGAAGAAGAAATCGCAGAATATCAACGCGAGCTAGGTAAATTGGGTTACAAATTCCAATTCGTAACATTAGCTGGTTTCCACGCATTAAACCACTCTATGTTTGAGCTTGCACATGATTATAAGGATAATGGTATGGCTGCATACTCTAAGCTACAACAAGCTGAGTTTGCATCAGAATCAAAAGGCTATACAGCTACACGTCACCAACGTGAAGTAGGTACTGGTTACTTTGATGATGTATCTCAAGTTATCTCTGGCGGTACTTCTTCTACGACGGCAATGGCGGGTTCTACAGAGACAGAACAATTCGTTTAAGTCACAAAGTACGCGTATTCCTAAATTCATAATCATAGATTAGTCTCCTCCGCTCCTCCTAAAGCGGGGGATGACTACTTAAATTCGCAAAGGTGGGGGAAATAACTGATGGAACAAGCAACAACAGGTAAGCTTAAAATTGTTGGGGAACAAAACGAGCAGACAAAAGAAATTTTAACACCAGAAGCCATTGAGTTTGTTCTTGCCCTGCACGAAAAATTTGATGCTCGTCGAAAAGAGCTGTTAGAGGCTCGTCAAGAACGTCAAAAGCGTCTTGATGCAGGTGAGAAACTCGACTTCTTACCAGAAACAAAGAAGATCCGTGAGGGAGATTGGACAATTGCACCACTTCCAGCAGATTTGCAAGACCGTCGTGTAGAAATTACAGGTCCTGTTGACCGTAAGATGGTTATTAATGCATTAAACTCTGGTGCAAGAATGTTTATGGCTTGCTTCGAGGATGCATCTGCACCGACATGGGAAAATATGATTGGCGGTCAAATTAATATGCGTGATGCTATTAATAAGACAATTGAATTTACACAAGCATCTAATGGTAAAACGTATAAATTAAACGAAAACACAGCTGTGTTATTAGTTCGTCCACGTGGTCTTCATTTACTTGAAAAGCATGTACTAGTGGATGGTGAACCGATCTCTGGTAGCTTCTTTGATTTCGGTCTGTATTTATTCCACAATGCTAAAAATGCATTGGCACAAGGTACAGGACCTTATTTCTACCTACCAAAGCTTGAAAGCCATTTGGAGGCTCGCTTATGGAATGATGTCTTTGTGTTTGCACAAGATTATATCGGAATTCCACAAGGGACAATTAAGGCTACTGTATTAATTGAAACAATTTTAGCAGCATTTGAAATGGATGAAATTTTATATGAATTACGCGAACATTCAGCTGGTCTGAATTGTGGGCGTTGGGATTACATTTTCAGTTATATCAAACGTCTGCGCAATCAGCCTGATGTAATTTTACCAGACCGTGGGCAAGTGACAATGACTGTACCATTCATGAAGGCCTATACGTCATTATGTATTCAAACATGTCATAAACGTAATGCTCCTGCGATGGGCGGTATGGCAGCGCAAATCCCTGTTAAAGGAGATGACGACGCGAATGCTGTAGCGTTTGCAAAGGTTGCAGAAGATAAACGTCGTGAGGCAACAGATGGCCATGATGGAACTTGGGTAGCGCATCCGGGTATGGTTGCAACAGCAATGGAACAGTTTGATGCGATTATGACGACACCAAACCAAATCCATAAAAAGCGCGAGGATGTAAATGTTACAGCGGAAGATTTAGTAGCTGTGCCAGAAGGTACAATTACACTTGAAGGTCTTCGTATTAACTGTAGTGTAGGGGTTCAGTACATTGCTTCTTGGCTACGAGGCAACGGAGCTGCACCGATTAACAACTTAATGGAGGATGCTGCAACTGCAGAAATTTCTCGTACACAAGTATGGCAATGGATTCGTCATCCAAAAGGTGTTTTAGATGATGGCCGTGGTATTACATTAGCCTTTGTACTAGATATCTTGGAGGAAGAGCTTGTAAAAATTAAAGAGGGTGTTGGGGAACAAGCCTATAACAGCGGACGCTATGAAGAAGCTGCTGAGCTGTTTAAATCTTTAATTGAACAAGACGAATTTGTGGAATTCTTGACGCTTCCAGGTTACGAAAAATTAGCTTAACTTGCTTTTAGCATAATTGATTTGAGATACGAATCTACGAAACGAACATATCCAAACTTTCCTAAATTGTTGTGGACTAAACTCGAATGGAGTCCACCTTATTCCACTAGTGTAACGGACGGGGTCTGTTCCCTCGTTCCTTACTAAAAAATGAACACGGTTACAAAAGAAGGGGTCTATTATAAAAAGAGATTTAAATGGGGTGAAGGATGTCTTACGAGCTTAGATGGGGAGCTTGTAAGGCATTTTTTTTGATGAAATTAATGATGCATTAGCAATCGTTGAAAGGGGATGTCCTGAATTAATCATGGGATATCTCCTTTTTTTGATTGTTCATATTGACTATAAAATCCAACTGGTCTCACTTTTTATGCACAAAAAATGATTATTTGTTATATTAGTTATATAACAACTTTGGAGATGATATGAATGTTTATTCAAATAGAGCCACAATCTGATGTACCAATCTATGAACAGGTAACACGGCAAATTATTGAAGGTATTGTAAGAGGAGAAATGAAGCCAGGAGATACCCTACCATCTGTACGTAGTTTAGCGGCTGATCTGGGCGTTAATATGCACACAGTTAATAAAAGCTATCATGAGCTGGAGGAAAAGGGGATCATAACTATAAGAGCCAAATCAGGTGCTATTATTCGTTCAACAGAAGAGCGAGCATTAACTGCTGAACAATTTCAACAAATTGAAAAAAGCCTAAAGCCTGTTGTAGTAGAAGGGATGGTGCTCGGCGCAACAGCTGAACAAATCGAGCACATGATAAAAAAGGTATTTTCTGATTTGCAAATACCTGCAGAAGGGGTGTAGCACATGCTACTTTTCGTTTTCTTAACCGTCTACCTCTTTACATTAGCTCTACAAGTATTTGTTCCATATATAGTACGAGAGACAATCATTTTTGGCGTTACTGTACCTGAACAAAACGTAAAGCATCCCGCTTTATGTAATATGAAAAAGCATTATGCTCAAATCGTTGGAATTTCTGGTGTCCTATTATTAATGATAATGATTTTTAGCTATTATTACTTTGCACAATTTGAGGCTATGCAAAGTATGTTACTGCTTGGCTGCTTATTTGCAATGCTTGCAGTCAGTATGACATTATATTGGATAAACCATCAAAAAATTTTAAAACTTAAAAAGGAAGGGCAATGGGGCTTAACTATAAAACAAGTTCGTGCTGTTGACTTAACGGCACGTAGTCGTGATGAAATGCTTCCGTGGCCATTTTATGTAATCCCTTTTGGCGTTACAGCGCTTCTAATTATCTTTACATTCCGCCATTATGATCAAATACCAGATCACATTGCTGTACACTGGGGACCTAGCGGTGAAGCGGATTCTTGGAGAAGCAAAACATATTTTACTGCTATTTCACTGCCACTTGTTATGTTGATGATACAATGTATGATGTGGGGAATTGTAGATTCTATAAAGCATTCAGCAATCAAGTTGGCTGTTAACCGTAAGGAAGAATCATTGGAAGAGCAGTTAAAAAGCCGAAAGTATATGAGTTGGAGCATTATGTTATTAAGCTATGCCTTTACAATATTATTTACAGTATTACAGCTAAGCAACATCTACCCTTCAATGGCTACAGCAAAAAGTCTACTACCGGTATTTATTTTGTTCTTATTGCTTGTTCTTGGCTTAGTCCTCGTTTATGCCTGGAAGAAACGCAAGCTGAGGGTGAGCTATGGAGACAATGTCGTTTCAGAAGTAATGGATGTTGATGAGGATCGCTATTGGAAGGGTGGATTAATTTATGTGAATCGTCAAGATCCTTCCGTTTTTGTAGAGAAACGCTTTGGGGTCGGTTGGACGATGAATTTTGCAAATCCACGTGGCTATATCGTAATTGGTTTGCCATTACTTATATTGCTGTTTATTTCTTTCTTTTCGTTATAATATGAAAAATGAAGTTATCAATTATGCCTCGGCATAATTTTGTGACATCCGCCGGAGACTTTAACTTTTTTCGGCGGATTTTTTGTTAAAATAGTGTACCAGAAACAAGTTGGATGGAGGTTGACCTGAATGAAAATTCTTGTTGTAGATGATGATGTACATATTTTACAGCTAGTAAATATTTATCTGACAAGAGAGGGCTATCAGGTGATACAGGCGGAAAACGGACACCAGGCTCTTAAACTACTTGAAGGAAACTTGCCTGATTTGGCAGTTGTAGATGTTATGATGCCAGGAATGGATGGTTTTACATTAACCGAGACATTGAGCCAGGAGTACGATATCCCCGTATTGTTATTAACAGCAAAAGGCGAGCTTGAGGACAAAGAACGAGGGTTTTTGGCAGGCTCAGACGACTATGTTGTAAAGCCTTTTGAACCTAAAGAATTGCTGTTTCGCATAGCCGCGATATTGCGTAGATTCGATAAGAAAAATCAGGTAACCATCCAGGTGGGTAGACTCGTTATTGATCGTCGAAGCTTTGAGGTTGTCATTGGGGAAGATACACTTGTTCTACCTTTAAAGGAATTTGAACTATTGGCATTACTAGCATCTCGCCCAAATCAGGTGTTTACACGTAGCTTTATTATGGAGCAGGTGTGGGGCTATGATTACGATGGAGATGAACAGACTTTAAATACACATGTGAAGCGGATTCGTGAACGTCTTCATCGTTATAAATCAGATGTTGAAATTACAACAGTGCGTGGTGTTGGCTATAAGCTTGAGGTTAGTACATGATAAAAACGTTATATAGTAGATTTGTTGTCACGACGATGCTCGTTATGGTTGGCAGCTTATGTATCGGCTTTTTAGCGACAAATACGTATTATCATCAAGTTGTGAAGGAAAAAAACGATGCTAAAAATGTGAAAATTGCGCAGGATATTGCAAAATACATTGCGTCTTCAAAGCCTAATGATTTAGATAATTATTTAACGACTCTTGGTGAAATAGGCTATCAAATTTATGTAACAACTGATGGCGAAGGGCATTTCTTCGGCGGTGAGTATCGTGATAAAACATTACCATCAAATACAGTCAAGCGTGTTTTAAACGGGGAAATTTATCATGGTATGCGCGATTTTCCAAAAGAGACTTTTGTGACAGGCTTTTTTGCGAATGAGTTAATTAATACGATAGGTGTACCGTTTAGTTATGAAAATAAGCAGTATGCACTGTTCATTAGACCTGATATTCGCTTGTTGTTCTCTGAAGTGCATACGATACTTGGTGGACTTATGCTTACGATGACAGTACTTAGTCTATTGGCAATGCTACTTTTTGCGAAGGCTCTAATTCGCCCTATTACAAAACTAACAGAGGCAACACATCAGCTTGCACATGAAAAATTCGATACGCTACTGGATATAGATCGAGCAGATGAGATTGGACAATTAGCGGTTAGCTTTAATGTTATGACAGAAAAATTACAGGAAAATGATCGAATACGTAAAGAGTTTATCAGTAATGTATCACATGATTTTCAGTCACCATTGTTGAATATTCAAGGCTATGTAGATTTACTAAAGAATCCCTTGCTGACCGACAAGGAGAGGCAGGAATATACAACGATTATTGAGCTAGAAACGAAGCGTATGTCGACATTAACGAAGCAATTACTATTACTAACATCACTCGATCAATCTACAAGGCTATTAAAGTGTGAGCCTTATCGTTTAGATGAGCAATTAAAGGAAACCGTAAGAAAATATCGCTGGCAGCTTGAAGACGCTAATGTACAATTATCGTATCAGCTTGAACCAGTAACATATGATGGCGATGCGGGATTATTACAAAATGTGTGGGATAATTTATTGACAAATGCCATTAAATACAATGTCGAAGGTGGAGAAATTCATATTCACATACAACAATCTTCAACCTCAGTTGAAGTACTTATTGAGGATAGCGGCATAGGAATGACTGCCGAGCAGCTACAAAAGGTATTTGATCGCTTTTATCGAGTAGATGCGTCCAGAACAAAGCAAGGTACTGGGCTTGGACTAGCCATCGTGAAGCAAATTGCTGAGCTACATGGAGGAACGGTTCATATGGACAGTGTTATAAATTCCGGTACGAAGGTGCGTGTCCACTTACCTAAACTGTAATGAGGAGTTCCTGTAAAGTTAATGTTCACATGATAAACTGCTGAAACAGCTTAGGGTATCGTTTGGAACAAAAATGGAGTATACGCCTTATTCGTCTTGCTGCGATTTTTGCCTTAACGCTAGGCATGTGGTTCTACAATTTGAATCCAGAGCAGAACATTTACAATGATTTTCTTTATCTTGATTCAACGTTGTAACATTTATGGTAGATTAAAAAATAGGAAAGAAGAACTAAATAATATACCGCGTCATCATCTTTAATAAGAGTGACACGGTATTTTTTATGAAGAACAGCTTTGTTTGGCTCGTTATACGGAAATTAACCCTACGTTCAGCTAACGAGTCCTTTATTTAATATTTTCAAGGGACTTCTTAAGCCATTTTGTTGCCTCCGTATAATCCTGTGCAACACCGTGTCCTTTTTTGTAAAGCATACCAAGCTGGAATTGTGCTTTTTGATGCCCTTGATTGGCAGCGAGTCGATACAGCTGGGCGGCCTTCGCAAAATCCTTTGGTACCCCTTGCCCATGACTGTGCATTTGAGCCAATTGATATTGTGCTTTGGCATGTCCCTTAGCGGCAGCTTGTTCAATCCATTTCGCAGCCTCCGTATAATCCTGTTCGACACCTTTACCCTTATCAAATAAATTACCGAGCTGATATTGAGCACCGGCATGTCCTTGGGTTGCAGCGAGTCGATAGCAGCGTCGTGCCTCCTCTAGGTCCTGCTCGACCCCTAATCCGTGCTCATATAATAACCCTAATTGATATTCAGACTGAATATGGGATTGATCAGTAGCGGCCCTCCACCATTTTACTGCTTCATCATAATTCAATTCAGCTTCATATAATAATCCGAGCTCGTACTGAGCATCAGCATAACCCTTTTCAGCAGCCGCTTTGAAGTAAGGGAGAGCTTCCTCTGGTTGCTGAAGGTGGTATATATAAATACGTCCAAGCTCAAAGCCCGCACTTATATGTCCGTTGCTAGCGGCTAGCTGTAACCACTTTTTAGCTAAAGTTATATCGTTTTCTTTAACATAGAGCACACCGAGACAGTATTGGGCATTCAAGTGTCCTTTATGTGCTGCAAGCTTAAACCATTTTATAGCCTCTAGGCGATCATAAGGAATACCTTGTCCAGTGTTATATAGCATAGCTAATTGAAATTCTGCATTTGTATGGTCTTGAAGTGCAGCTAAATGGAACCATTGCGCAGCTTCTTCAAAATTTTGCGAGATGCCACGACCTTTAAGGTACATATAGCCAAGATTATATTGAGCACTAGCATCACCTGCTAATGCAGCCATTTCAAAATAGGTTATAGCTTCCTCATAGCTTTGCTCGACACCAGTCCCATTGTGATAAAGGAATCCAAGATTATTTTGAGCGCTTGTATTTCCTGAATTGGCTGCTAGCATGTACCATTTTGCTGCCTCGGAAAAGTTTAGTGGCATACCGAGTCCTTGATTGTATAGGACTCCTAGATTGTACTGCGCATCTGCATTATCTAAATCTGCAGCCGCTTTATAATAGTGAGCGGCTTCTTCATAATTTTGCATAACACCATGTCCTAAATGATAGAACACGCCTAAGCTATAAAGTGCGTTTGCATCATTTTGCGCAGCGGCCCGTTCATACCACATTTTTGCTACTGCATAATCTTTCTTTACACCACGGCCTTGATTATAAAGAGCGCCTAAATTATATTGAGCACTAGCATTCCCTTGTTTTGCGGCAAGCTCAAACCAGTCTGCAGCTGTTTTATAGGCCTCGGTTGATTGGTCATCTTGAAGTAGCGTATTTATATCAAAAGCTGAGGTTATATCTTCAAAGCGGGAGCTTTGCCGCATCAACTTTTCCTTGAAGGTACGGTCATAGCGTTCGATAAACCATTCGACAATATCACTTATATAATCAAGAACAATTTTTGCCGCCTTTGCCTCCACCACTTCACTTCTATTACTAGAAGTCATTTTGCTTACAAGATTCATTAATAAATAAATGCGGCGTGGATGAATTTTTGCAACAAAGCTACGATTATTGAGTAATGATCGTCTATTTTTTAGCTTTGGTTCAGTATGCATTTCCAGCTTATAAAGTTCATATAAAACTTCCTCCAGTACTAGGAGTGATTTTTGAAGAGATAGAGCTGGCTTTGTAATGGCAAGCGAGCTAGCATCCTGTAAATTATTAGCCAATTTCACCAGGCACAAAGCTTTTAACTTCTTACATTGATCTTGGACGATTTCATATTGTACAACGATAGCAATCACCTATTTCATAAAATTCTTCTTTGTATGCTCTTCACTAAAAATTTGGATATTTAATTTGTTATTAGTTGATTTCTGTTCCGACTGGGTGAACTTTTGAGGATTAGCGATAGAGGAACGAAGGCTACATCACTCCTAGATAACGCCCTTGGACCAATATCGTGCAGTTGCTGTTGCTAACGGAGCAGAAATCACAATACACTACGAATGATAGCCTTTTTTTCATATATCGGGAAAATACCGTTATTGTTGAATTGTCCTCGATACATGATACTATTTGTTATAAGGAGATTTGTTGAAATTCAGTAACGATTATTAGAGAGTGCATATGCCAAAGTTTCATATTATCCGGGGGATAAAAATGATGAAAAATATTGCAGCAATTATACCAGCCTATAATCCACAACAGTCACTTATAACCTATGTCCACCAATTATTAGCCACCGCTATTAGTCAAGTTATTGTTGTCAATGATGGTAGCGACCCAAAATATGCAAATGTATTTGAAGAATTACAAAAGATTGACCGCTGTCGAGTACTAAAGCATGACAACAATATTGGTAAGGGAGGCGCACTAAAAACAGCCTTTGCCTATGTAATGGAGCAAAGGGAGATGTTTCAAGGTGTTATAACAGTAGGTGCTCATAACCAACATACTTTACAGGATGTGAAGCTAGTTTTAACAATGACAAAGGTATTTTCTGAAGGAATTGTGTTAGGCGTACGTAATTTCCATTCCTCGGACAGTACGTTTTTATCATATTGGGCTAATCGAACAACAAGTTTGTTTTTTGAAATCCTTTATCATAGAAAACTGATGGATACACAAACTGGTTTACGCTTTATTTCTAAAAAAGAGCTTCCGTGGCTGATAAAAGTAAAAGGTGAACGGTATGACTACGACACAAATATGTTGGTTGCGGCCATTAAAAGAAAGTGTCCAATTTTTGAAGTAGAGATAGGTCAGCTACGAATAAAGAAAAATACAGTGATCCAGTATGATGAAATAACAAATGCAAGGTCAATTATTGTTAAAATGCTTATGAATTATTTAAATCCAAGAGAAAATAACAATAGGTGAAGTAATATGCTAGGATAAAGAATAAAAATTACTCAAGAACGTAGCAAGTATAGAAAGAAGGAGAGCTATAATGATGGAATATTCAGATCAAGTGAAAAATCGAGTGAAACGGATGGAAGGTCAGCTACGTGGAATTTTAAAAATGATGGAAGAAGAAAAGGACTGTAAGGCTGTCATTACTCAATTGTCGGCAGTACGCTCAGCAGTAGATCGTACAGTTGGTGTTATTGTCAGTACGAATCTTTTAGAATGTGTACAAAATGCTGAAGGTGATGGCGAGAAAATGAATGAAGCCATTCAAGAAGCAGTTAATTTAGTGGTGAAAAGCCGTTAAATAAAGGGAAGCCTATCTTATAAAAAAGATCATCATAAAACTCACTTTAAAACAGGTGAGTTTTTATTTTTTTTTACAAAAATATAGTTTAATTGATACTTATATTTTATTTCAAGGTATTTGTGCCTATTGATTATGTGTTATACATATAGTTAAAAGTCATGGATAGTGAACTTGTCTGATAGATTTGTAGTTCCTTTCTCTGTTATTCTAATTACAAGAATATAACAAATAGAAGGTGATTTATTGTGAAAAAATGGTTGATAAGCGGAGCAGCATTACTGATGTTAAGTCCAACAGCAGCCTATGCTCAACATGCAGACGCTCGCTCAGTAAATACTTCCGCTGCGTTTGCTTATAATGTAGTAGCTAATAATAAAGTAACAACTTGGGATCAATTCACAACAGAAATCGTAAAGCAATTAAATAATTTCGCTCCTGAAATTAAAATTACATATAGTGGATCAATGACTGATTTCAAAAAGAATTTTATGAAGTCCTTTGAAAAAGCACAGGAACAAGCAGTCTATGCGAGTGGTCATATGGAGAGTACGGCTATTTCAGCAGACTCAATGGGTAATGTGACATTTAAAGTGAAATATTTGACAAACCAAACGCAAGAAGCGGCTGTACAAAAAAAGGTTGATCAACTATTAAAAACGATTATTAAGCCTTCAATGAAAACAGAATTCGAAAAAGTAAAAGCGATTAATGATTATATTGTGTCAAATACTACATATGGTACTAAAACAAAGGCTAGTCCTCATAGTGCTTATGCATTGTTAATGGAAGGACAAGCTGTATGTCAGGGCTACGCGTTAACAGCTTACAAAATGTTAGAACAAGCTGGATTCGATGTAAAATATGTTGTTGGTACTGTTAATAATAACGAGGCACATGCATGGAATTTAGTGAAGATTGATGGTAACTGGTATCATTTAGATACAACATGGAATGATCCATTACCAAATCGTTTCGGTGCTTCTTCGTATGATTATTTTTTAGTGACGGATGCACAGCTAAAGAAAGATCATAAATGGATAGCATCAAATTATCCTGCTGCAACAAGTACAAAATATAACTATATGCAAAATGTTCATTTTGCATATCAGGTTAATAATACGCTGTACTTTAGCAATACGGCAGACAAAGATAAATTGTATACGCTCGATTTAGCAAGTGGTAACAAAACAAAGGTCATTGATAAACGTGCTTTGTATATTACAGGAGCGGATAACTTTTTATATTTCAGTGATTACAGTAACAGTGGCTATTTAACAAAATTAAATCTTAAAACATTAAAAACTGAGGTGCTCGTGAAGCAAGTAGTTTCTGATTTAAGAATTAATGATAATTATTTAGTTTATAATGTTAATGGCAAAGAACAGAAGCTTAAAATAAAATAAACTTCAAATATTCTTTTCTATTTATAAAATGACAGCACAAAAGGACTTCCGAGTGAGTCCTTTGTGCTTTTTTTGTATATAATGAAAACAGGAAAACGGTTGGAGGTGAGGATTTTGTGGAAAAAATTAGCCATTATTGTAATTTTAATTATTTTTATTGACCCCATTTATACGGCTGGTAAAGCAGTTGTACAACAAGTAATAACGTGGGCAAATAATGATGAAATAGAAACGGTGCTTCTTTCAACAAAGGACAAAATCATAGATGTTACTGCTAAACTTTCAGAGAATACCTCCATTGAAACGGCCACACCTATAGAAGAAAAGCCAGAAGGAGGAGCCGTTACAGCTCCTGTAGCTAAAAAACCTGAAGCAAAGTTAGTTGTAACAAATGCAAAGGAAATGGCTGATGCGATGTATGCGTACTATAGTAGTTTTTCACCTACGTTTGAGATTCAATATAAAGGCGATACACAACGAATTGAACAGTTAGTGGAAGAAGCCTATGAAAATGCTATAAAACGAGATGATTATGTATATGGACATATAAGTAAGCATTCCATTCGTTTTGAATATGGAAGAAAAACAGCCAAAATCTTTGGAGAGCAAAGTTATTTAATGACACCAGAACAGGCATCATTTGTTGAAATGAATGTGCAAGAGATTGTAGCCTCAATCAATAAGAAATCATTAAGTGATGTAGAGAAGGTTAGGGCTGTCAATGATTATATCGTCGCTAACACCGCTTATACGGATCAAACGAATTCTAGTCCACATAGCGCATATACAGTGCTTGCAGAGCATGGTGGCGTTTGTCAGGGCTATGCGTTGTTGGCTCATTCGATGTTACAAAAGCTAGGTATAGAAACGAAATATATCATAGGCTATGTCGGACAGGAAGGACATGCTTGGAATTTAGTAAAGCTGGATGGTCGATGGTATCACCTTGATACAACATGGAATGACCCGGTGCCTGATCGTAAAGGGGCGGTTCGCTATCAATACTTTTTAGTGGATGATCGCACGATGGCAAAGGATCATACATGGATTGCTAAAGACTACCCGAAAGCAACGAGTACAATGTATAGCTACTTTCATAATGTAGATTTCGCTGCACAAGTAGGGCAACAAATATTTTATAGTAATGTTGCTGATGATAATAAGTTGTACGTGCTTGATTTACAAACTGGTAAATCGAAACGTGTCACTAAATCACGTGCACAGTACATCGTTTATGCAGATGGCTGGCTATATTTTAGTAATTATTCACAAGGAGCGTATTTAACAAAGATTCGCCCGGATGGAAGCGGCGAAAAAGTATTAAATAGGGAAGAAACGAAAGATTTATTTGTGCAGGACAACTATTTATATTTCACGACAAATGAACTGAAAAAAATGGCGCTTTAACTTGATCAATAAAAAGATATGAGTGTCATGCCAGCAGATACACGGTATGTGAAGTGGTTGATTGGAGTGGAGATTGGACGACTCCTTGGGGATTAGCGTCACAGATGATATGCTGGAGCGAGAATGCGAGTGAAGCGGCTCAGCGGACGCCCCGGGAAGCTTTGCTCTGTAGCAAAAGCGAAGTGGCAGCAACAAATGTTTTTTATTCTGTGCGAAAGCGAAGCGGCAGCAACAAATGTTTTTTTCTGTGCGAAAGCGAAGCGGCAGCAACAAAGCGTCCAGTCGGAACGGAAATTAACCCCTCGTTTTGCAGAGGAGTAGTACTTTGTTTAAATAGACAACTTGATTTCATTGAACATAATAGTTTTCAACAACATGAAGAGCCTATGACATTACAAACTGTCATAGGCTTTTTTTGTTCGCTCTATAAGATAATGGATAGGCTGGTGCTGACATAAAGAAATCTCAATTTCAGGATACATCGATTTCATTTCTTGTGAAAAAGTTTTAAAAATTAATGGATTATGCTTTATGGCACCACCATTACAATAAAGGCTGAATGCTTCGCCCTTATAATCAATTTTTTTCACCACAGCGCATGCAAGGAGTACTAATTCATGAGCAGCACGCATTGATATTTGAATAGCGCATGAATCCTTTTTGGTCACGGCCCCTGCCAAAAATGCACCCATTTTTGCAAGCTGCGCGTTTGTGTAGGATGGACGGAATAGCCATGAAGCTAGCTCTGTAACATCTTGGATCTGTAAATAATCATAGACAGCATTTTTTAATATGGTCGGCTCACCACGCCCGTCTTCCATGCGGAAAATGGCGCGTATAATTTCTTGTCCTAACCAATAGCCACTGCCTTCATCTCCTGCACGGTGCCCCCAACCACCTGCACGTACGATTTGTGTACCATCATATGCGTACGCAATAGCTCCGGTTCCAGCAATGAGTAATGCGCCTGCATGTCCAGCAGTAACACCAAGTAAAGTGGCTTGTGCATCATTTTCTATAATAAGCGTATCTATCTTTAGCTGTAATGTAGATAGTGCACTATGAACGATTGCTGATACGGCTTCATGATCTTTGGGAGAATCAATCCCAGCCATTGCAAAGGTAGCAACAGCAATAGTTGAGTCATCTTGCTGTTGTAAAAAACCTTGCACATTTGCTAATAATGCTTGCAATATTTCTGTAGCAGCTATAGCACCGATCGCTTGATAATTCGAGCCACTGCTTGATGTTGTATATTTTATTTCACCTGACTCGGCATGTACGAGCGCACATGCCGTTTTTGTAGCACCACCGTCAATAATAAGTAGCCATTCCATCATTGATTCCATTCCTCGAAAATTAATGTTAATTGTTTTTCTGCCTCAACAATTTTAGACTCTTTCAAACTGACCCACTCTTTAAGGTTATGAGTATTGGCCTTGGAGCGTTCAAGAGATTCTTTCATCGTTGCGGGCGCTGGACCACCAAGTAATGTACGTACACCAACGAAAGTTTCTGGTTTTAATGTGCTATAAAAATCTTCCTCAGAAATTTTTAATGGCTTACCAGTAATTAATTTAGATTGTGTATTGGCAAGACCCCATGTAAGACTTGCTAGAGATTCCTCCCCATGAGAGAGCAATACTTTAATACATTTACTAACAATACTATGTGCTTGGCGGAAGGAAATCCCTTCAGAGCGCACAAACGTATCTGCGAGCTCTGTCACATTGGCAAAGCTATTTTCTGCTCGATTTCTTAGTTTTTTCTTGTTTACATCCATCGTGACAACAAGTGAACCAAATAGTTTGTATATACCTATTAAACGGTCGATCGCGCGCCATAAATAAGGTTGCATATCATCCTCTGTGTCTACGATATCTCCAAAAGGTGTATTATGTACCATTTGTAATACTGTACTAGCATCACCAACAACCGCTGATAGCAATGAACGTGTATGCTCTATCGAAACAGGATTGCGCTTTTGTGGCATGATAGAGCTAACTTGCACGTACGGGCTTGCTAGCGTAAACGCATTGAATTCCTGTGTAGCCCAAAGTAAGAAATCTTGGGATGTGCGGCCAAGATTAAGTGCCGCAAGTTGTACGATACTCGCTGCCTCCGCAATATAATCTGCTCCAGCAACAGCATCCCACGCATTTTCGATAATATCATCGAATGCCAATAACTCACGCATGCGCTCTCGACTAATATTAAAGCCTGTTGTCGTCAATGCTGCGGCCCCCATACTACTGCGATTCACCGTTTTATAGACATGCTGTAAACGTTCAAAATCTCGTTCAAGTTGATCGATGACAGCTTTCAAATAATGCGCAAAGGTTGTTGGCTGTGCTTGCTGCGTATGTGTATAGCCAATCATAATCGTATCAACATGCTCCTCAGCCGCTGCGATTAAATCATCTCGTAATGTCAGTAATTCTTGCATAAGCAATAACAATTTTTTTCTTAAAGTCATGCGATAGATGGCAATGCCCATATCATTACGACTTCTACCAATGTGAAGATTCCCTGCAACATCACCAGCAAGCTCTATTAATTTATTTTCGATGCGGAAAAACAAATCCTCATATCGCGGGCTGTAATCCTCAATACGATAATAGTTCAAGTCTAGTTTTTTTAAAGCAGTACCAATTTCTTTAGCTTCTTCTTGTTTAACTAAACCCTGTTCTTCTAACATTTTTAAGTGTGCAATATTGATTTGCAACATAATTGTTAAAAAGTTTTTCTTGGCTTCATCGTAAGCCGGTTGCAAGACAATTTTACGATAAATATTGGAAGGGAAGATCATCCCATCTTCTCGCTGGGTCTTGTTGCGGAAATCTTCAAACATAGTTATTGCCTCCTAGTAGATTAGCAGTTATATGGCCGAACCAGCACTGCCTTTAGATAACTTCTCGGAAATAATCAATACAATTAAAATTAAACAAATTTGTAAGACACCGTATGCACAAGCAGTACCAAATTTAAAAGAATACAATTTTTGAAATATCGCCACTGATAATGGGATCGTTGACGTACTGTAAAGAAGAATAGACGCTACGAATTCGCCGAAGCTTTGAACAAGTGCTAGTAATGTACCCGCCAAAATGCCCGTAAATGTAAGTGGTAGTACAATACGTCTAAATGAATACCACCAGGTTGCACCTAAGCTTCGTGAAGCTTCTTCGATAGATTGATCTAATTGCACAAGTGATGCAGATGTCGATCGGAAAACAAGGGGTAAATGTCTAATAAAATAAGCTAACGGCAAAATCCAAAATGTCCCGATAAGAACTTGATTAAAGGAGAATATATTTTCCGTACTAAAGGCTGCGATCAGATTGACAGCTACAACGGTACCCGGCAATGCCCAAGGAACCATGATTAAAATATCGAGTAATGTTTTACCTTTAAAATTTAAGCGCACCATAGCGTAGGCTGCAGCAACACCGAAAATGATATTGCCGAGCGTGGCAACAATCCCCATTCGAACAGAATTCCAAATCGGCCGCCACGTCCGTTCATCTGTAAAAAGAGCAAAATAATGATCTAATGTATAATCTGTTGGGAGAATTTGCGTTTTCCATGCACCATCAACGGAAAATGAAATTAATATAAGCACTAAAATCGGCAAAATTAAAATTAATGTACCTATGAAAGACGCAATAGTCGCCATAACTTTCATGCCTCTTGAAGACACTTCGGATCGATGAACACTAATACCTTTGCTAAGATTTTGGTAATTTCGGCGGTTTTGATACCAGCGCATAATAATTAAAAAGGTAATGGACACAAAGGATAAAATCATAGATTGTGTCGCTGCCATATTTAAATTCCCATTCGTACGTGATAAATAGATTTGCATGGTCATCGTGCGTTCAACACCGAACATTAAAGGTGCAGTGTAGGATGCCATAGAAATCATAAATACGAGTAGGGATGAGGCAACAATCGAGGGTGTTAACATGGGTAGAATAATCTTTGTCCATATTCGAACACGCCCGGCACCTAAGCTAGTTGCGGCTTCTTCTAAAGCTGGATCAAGACCTTTTATAGCTGCTGAGGCGGTTAAGTAGAAGTAAGTGTACATAGTGAATGTATGTACGACGATAACTCCCCATATGCCTTTTAATGAAAATGGAACTTGCTCTAAACCGAATAGGTGCTGAAACGCACGTGGGAAAATCCCACTCTCTCCATACAAAAATGTAAAGGACAGCACACCTACTAGCGGCGGAAGAGCCATGGGTACCAATACTAAAACAGAGAGTATCCGTCTGCCTGGGAAATCATAGCGTTCCAGTAAAAATGCCATAGTTACACCGACGATTGCACAGCAAATAACACTGATAACGGATATATAAATACTAGTCCATAATGCTTCTATATTTGCTGGGCTAGCTATATTAAAAAAATTTTTATAATTAGATAGTGCATCATCACCAGAAAAGCTTTCTGTAAAAGTTTGATAGAACGGGTATACTACATAGGCAAACAACACTAAAAATAAAGGTGCAACTAAAATATAGACAAACCAATTTGAGCTAGTTAGTCGTGTCCATGCATTTCCTTCAGAAGGATTGAGGTGTGTTTTTTCCATGTTGTTACCCTCCTATTCTCCTAAAAAATACAGTGAATCTTGGGTTATATTTAAGGTGATGTCTTCACCAATTTTTTTAAGTTGACCGTTCATATTGATAATCATTACTTTTAGTGAAAAATCTAGACATTCTACAATGTAGTTCACACTTATTCCTGTAAATTCAACAAAAGTGATTTTACCTGTTAATGTGTTTTCACCAGTACCTTGATTAATGGATTCAGGGCGAATAGAAATAAATACTTTGTCTCCAATCATATGCGTTAAAGTGGGGGAGCTCTGTTGCTTTCGCCCAGTCAAAACAAGTCCACTTGTCGTTTTTACTTGTATATCGTCACCATTAACAGCATCAATTGTCGCCTCAATTAAGTTTGTCTCACCAATAAAATCTGCGACGAAGCGGTTAGAAGGTCGATTATAAATTTCTTGCGGAGTACCGATTTGTCTGACGTTCCCATTTTCCATGACCATGATCCGATCTGACATGGACATAGCCTCCATTTGATCATGCGTAACATAGATGGTTGTAACACCAAGCTCGGATTGAATACGTTTTATTTCTACGCGCGTTTCTTCGCGTAATTTAGCATCTAAATTCGACAATGGCTCGTCTAACAATAAAATATCGGGCTCTATTACAAGTGCTCTTGCCAATGCAACCCGTTGCTGCTGACCACCAGATAATTCATTAATTTTCCGATTCCCATATTGCGATAAATGAACAAGCCCTCTAATACGGTCGACCTTTTGTTTGATTTCCGACTTCGAAAATTTTCGTACTTGTAATCCAAAGGCGATATTTTCATCTACCGTCATATGTGGAAAGAGGGCATAATTTTGAAACACCATACCGATATTCCGTTTATTAGGTTGAAGCCTTGTCACATCAAAATCATCAAAAAGAATTTTCCCTTCTGTTGGGTAATAAAAGCCGGCTATCATTCTTAGTGTAGTTGTTTTCCCACAACCACTTGGGCCGAGAAAGGTGAAAAATTCACCAGCTTTAATATGAAGATCTAAATTTTTTACGCCATGAATGTGACCGAATTTCTTAGAGACATTTTTTATTTTGACACTTTTCAACTGAAATGCTCCTTTCTTGTTAAAAAATTAGTTACATGAAGCCTCGAGCAAACATATACTCGAGGCTTAAAAATATACGCAATATTCGTAGGTGTTTTTGAGGTCAAAAATCTTTAATAATCGGTCACTTTTTTCCGCGTCCTTTAATATTGTTATCCCAATACTCCATCCATTCTGCTTCTTTATCAGACATGAGTGTCCAGTCTATATCAAAAGTTTTTAAGTCTAATTCTTTATACCACTCAGGCATTGAAGCTTTATCGATATCTGAGCGAGTAGGAATTTGATAGTAATCGTTTGCTAGTTGAGTCACCATTCCTTTTTCAAATAAGAACTCTACGAAGAGCTTTGCATTTTCTAAGTTTTTAGCATTGTTAACAACAGCAACACCATCAACTAAAATCGGTGCACCACTTTTCGGATAAATATAATCAAACGGATAATCAGTCGTATATTTCTTTAATAAAATATCTTGCAAATTCCATAAAGAAACACTGCCTTCTTGTCTTGTCATCTTTAAATAAAGTGCATTCGGATCTTGTGTATATTCCTTCGTGTTGGCATCTAATTTTAATAACCAATCATAGCCTTTCTCAGGTGTATCTGCACCTTGGCGTAAAATCATAGATGAATAAATAGTACGCATCGTCCCAGATGCTAACACACCACGAATTAAAATTTTATCTTTCCACTTTGGATCTAATAATTCATCCCAATCTTGTGGACCTGTTTCTTTCTTTAACACATCGCTATTAATCATAATAACTTCTGGCAGTAACATTTCACCAAACCAACGACCATCCGCATCTTTATAGGCTGCATCAATGGAGTCGTTAAAACTAGGCTTCCAAGCTTGAAGTAAACCTTCATTGGCACCGACAGTTAGTGCAGATTGCGTACCGCCCCACCAAAAATCAGCCTGAGGATTTGCTTTTTCACCACGTAGGCGTTCTAAAATTTGCTGTGCGCCCATCGTTAAAAATTCCACTTCAATGTCCGGGTACTTTTCATTAAACTGATCGATTACTTTTTGCACCATTTCTTCATCGCGCCCTGTATAAATAACAAGCTTTCCAGATGGCTTAGCTGCTACATCGGTCTTTTCAGAACTGGACGTTTTGTCGCTATCTTTTGTAGTAGCCTTGTCACTACTACAAGCAGCTAAGACAAGAAGCATCAGCACAAGTAAAAAACCGAAAATACGTGTTTTCTGCATAATCTTCCCCCTCCCTAATAGTGAAAAACTTACATACTATCAGTATAATCCATAGACCGTGCATTAATGTTAGAATAATTAAAAAATTATAATTATATTATCGTAGCTAAGATTTCAAGTATAAGAGTTTTGGGGATAGAATATCGAAAATGTAAGTGAACAATTGATTTTGAAAGGGGTTCATACTTAAATTAAGGGAGATGTATCAAAAAATGATCCATCTCCCTTTCTAATTTAGATTAAAGTATTTACTTACTGACAGGCTCTAAAGATTTTCCCTTTTGTCGTCGCTGCGAAAGTATTGTCGGTAGCATCATACCTAAAATAACTAAAATAATACCCGCTATTTGTAAAGAAGTTAATGGCTCATGGAGAACAATAACAGAAACGGTTACAGCAACAGGCAACTCCATAGCACTTAAAATAGAGGCGAGAGCTCCGCCCACTTTCGGAACAGCTATAGAGAATAAATAAATTGGCAAAATAATCCCAAATAGTCCCAGTGCTAGTCCGAATTTCCATAATCCCCCGCCGAATAATTTGCCGTTCCAAAGAACTTCAGGGTTTAGGAAAATACCAATAATGATAAGAGCGACAAAGGAAACAATCAACACGCGTGAGGTCGTTGTAATACCTTCCACGTGACGAGAGTTAAATTGAATAAAGCAAGCAAAAGTAAAGGCAGCAGCAAAACCTAGTAGCCAGCCTTGAATAGGAATATCGCTTAAATCTACATTTAGTACGCCAGCAGCTAAAATCGTTCCAGCAAATAATACAATGATGGAAATCACTTCAGTCCGACTTGGTAAGCGTTTATGAAGGGCACAATCTATTAATAAGCCAATCCATGTGAATTGGAAGAGCATTACTACTGCAAGAGAGGCTGGTAGATACTTTAATGATTCGCCGTATATAATTCCTGTAGTTCCGGTAAATATCCCGGCGCACACCAAAATAAGCAGTCCCTTTTTAGAGAGCTTCGGTAATTGTCTTTGTGTCACTATAAAAATTGTTGCAACCAGCATAAAGCCAATAATATATTGACTCGATACTGCCTCTCCTGTTGTAAAGCCATGCTGCATAGCTACTTTGACAATTGTCGATAGTACACCGTAGCTACTAGAAGCAATGACAATTAAAAGAGGATAAAATAAATTTTTCTTCATGTTTTTTTTCACTTCCTAAAATTGCTTCACCATATGATGAAATGGTTCATCGATTATGGACCATGGCTCTGTAATGACAAAGCCCATACGTTCATAAAGGCGACGTGCGCCCTCTTTTTCCGTTTCAACATTTAATGATAATTTTGTATAGCCTCGTTTTTCTGTTTCCTCTATGGCAAATTGCAGTAATAATGTTCCTATTCCTTTACCACGAGCTTCTGGTGCTACACAAATAGTATCAATATAATATTCATCTTCATGAGCCTCTTTATCGATGATGATGGATGGCGCATTTTTTTCTTCAAGCCATTTTACGAGATTTGCATCCATATGAATGGCTTCGACACCATTATAAAAAACAAGAATTCCTAATACTTGTTCATTCAGGGCAGCAACAAAAGTATTTAAATAGGAATGTCGATTGTCCTCACGCTTGAATAGTACAGTAAGTTCTTGTTCAACGGCTTTCGCTGTTTGTTCACCTGTTAAACGGTTGGCAATATCACCAATCGCATCAATAATTAATGGTACAACGGCATGGGCATCCTGTGGTTGCGCTTGTCGAATTGTAATACTCATTGTCAAAATCCCTACCTTTCTATAGGCAAGTATAACAAAGATAGAGGATGACTCAAGTTTTTGAGTAAATGGGGATATTTTGATGGCATCATTAACTTCTTTGGGCGGGTGCCAAACACCCGCCCAAAGAAGTTAAAGTCTCCGCGGGTGTCTTGGAATCAGAAGGGAGTGCTTTTTGCCAAGGCATAATTGATTATTTTTCCGAAAGTTTAAAACTTTATATGACATCAATTTTCATGTTAATCTATAATGACTAGAGTTTCGGGGGGACAACAATGACAAAGGAAGATAAGGATTATATTTTAGTTTATGGAGATGCTTTTATTGACTATATCGCTGATGATGTAACAAATACATCTTTTACTAAATATATGGGTGGTGCAACAGTAAATGTTGCTGCGGGAATTAGCCGTATCGGTGCTCCATCTGCGTTAATTACGATCACAGGAGATGACGAAGGATCTCAGTTTGTTCGAGATGGCCTTGCACAAGAAGGGGTCAGCCTGGATTATGCGGTATTTAACCCTGCGAAGCGTGTTAGCGGTGTCTATGTACACTTAACGGAAGCATGTGAGCGGATTTTTAAGGATTATGTCGATGAGACGCCAGATTTACAAGTAGAAGCAACACAATTAAATGAAGCAGCTTTTAAACATGCATCCGCTTTAACTGTGTGCTCAGGTACAATGTTCCATCCTACAGCCCTTGATACTACACGTGCTGCTGTAGAGATGGCAAAGGAAAAAGGGGCAATTATCGCAATGGACGCGAATATTCGCCCTCTACGCTGGAGCAGTGAGCAGGTTTGCCGTGAAACGATCACGTCATTTTTTGAGCACGTAGATATTTTAAAGGTTACTGATGAAGAATTATTTTTCCTAACAGAAACAACTAGCTTGGAAGAGGGCATTGAGCAATTAAACAGTTATTTAGTGCCCATTATTTTAGTAACAGTAGGGGAAAATGGCACATTTGCGGTATTAAATGGTGAGGTTATCCATGTACCGACAGAAAAGGTTGTGCCAGTAGATACTACAGGTGCTGGAGATGCATTTATGGCTGGTGTATTACGCGATGTTCATTACAATGGTTTACCTACAACAGAAGAGGAACTTGTTCGTTGTGTAAGCTTTGGCAATAAGCTGGGTGCTTTAGCAGCCACTAAAGCAGGGGCATTAACAGCTCTTCCATTTTATGATGATATTAAACATTTACTTAAATAGTCGTTTGGAGCGTGCATACAATGGAGAAAAATTACGATGTATTAGTGAAGGATCGATTATTCTTTGGCGGTGCAAAAGATGCAGATTTAGCTTTTGAACAAGAAACGGTTGATATCGTGATTGATGTTCGAGTAAATGGCTTATCTAAAGAGGAGCAAGAAGCGGCTTCATATGCGTACAAGCATATGCCAATTGCAGATGAGGACATAGAAGTTGCACCATCAATTGAAAAAGTTACGAAAGAAATTGTTTCTGCCTATGAGAATGGACAAAAAGTGTACTTCCATTGCGGAAGCGGGGGAGGTCGCGCAGGAGTGGCTGCCACTGCTGTATTAATGGAGCTTGGCATGGCCAATTCTCTAGAGGAAGCGGAAGGGGCGGTAAAGAAAGCCCGTCCACAAGTAACAATTCGTCCAAAAATGGCAGATGCTTTGCAGAAGCTATACAAATAAAAGAGAAGATGTACCAATAGTTTTTTCAACTTTGGTACATCTTCTTTTTTATAATAAATTGGTTTATTTTTGAAAATATCATTCACTTTTATGTATGTAAGTTAAAAATACAAATTTAGGAGTGAATCAATTGACTACATTTACACCCTTACAAGAGGCTCAAGCCTTTACTGAAGCTTTTCTATTGTCTAACGAGCAGGTATCTGTAAACCATCCTTATAAGAAGGATAAAGGCCGATATCCACGAGTGCGGAAATTTTTCCAAAATCATTTATTAAATGGTACGAATGATGCTTCCACCTATCAACAAGGTGTTGGGCAATTAATGATGTTCTGTGCCCAGTTCGCTCAACAAAAGGCATTGGTTGGAGAGCGTGATGCCGTTTACAAAGAAGTGGTTAATACTGTTATTCCTAAACTTTTGAAAAGAACATATAATTTCCCGTCAATCAATCCATTAGCAGGCTTTATTTATCTTGGTGTAGCGATGCTTAAAAAATTGGATGAGTCTCAAAGCGATGTATCACTTTCTAATGTAGATGAGTTGTTAGATCGATACCGAGACTATTTTGCTAATGAAGTATTAAGTTCTAAAGAAAACTATTCTTTAATGTATCATCGGACTCCGTCTGCTTGGACATATAATGACTCAGAAAAAGCGTACCGTTTTGCTACTGGACCATATTCGGGCCAAATAGGATACTGGATAACTACCGCAGATTTATCCACAGATCCTCAAAAAAAATACTTAGAGATGCCAACAGTTCTTGATAGCTCAGGACAAGTTTCTTTTGCTGGTATTCAACCAGGAACAAGTGATAAAGATTATATAGATCACCATTCCTATTTCAACACTAAAAACGAACGATTTATTCTTAACGAATCGCTAAATACAATTGCATTATGGATGGCGGCACATGTTTATGATGTAAAAGTGAATAAAACTGGGGCTTCATTAAATCCTGCATATAACTTGAAAAATGCAATCAGAGATGTTCTTAGCTATACTCATTGGGGTTCAAATACGTTAGTTGCTAATGATGCTAAAGGGTGCTTCCAACAAGAGCCATTTAACGATGCATTAACTGCTAAAAGAGTTCTGCCGGTTCATGGATATTCCGAAGTAAACTTAACGAATAATATGCTGCGATCTCGATTTGATTCTCCGGCATATAATACATTTGCAATAACATTCTTACAGATCTTTGCAAGCTTGATTGAAAATCCAACAGTTTCATCATGGTACAATCTTGTACCAAATTCAGATTCAGATTCTGGAATTATGGTAGTTCAGATGATTAATACTTACCAAGATATATTTACAAACTATTCAATTATTAAAAATACTTTAATAAATAATTCGATTAGCCAAGCTAAATATTGGGGTATGTACATTCCAGAAAACGCAATGTTAGGTTCATCCGAGTTGATTAAAAATCCATGGCAAATACCTAATAAGGGCGAGGGGATCAATCAAGCTATGGTCGGATTGTTCAATGTTTATCCTGGATTCGCAGGTCAAGGATTTACAAGTATTAATAAAATCGGGGAAGCAATTAAACTCCAGCTTGAAGTTGGTCAAGCATTACATGGTCAAAATGCCTTCCCATCACACGGTCGTTCAGGTCTTTGGGATTTAGCTCGCTTAGATATATTAGCCGATGCTTCAAATACAGATGGAACTGTTAGCTCGGCTACAGACCTAACTACTACTGATAAAGAATCTCCAAACTGTGCTGGAGCACGTCGCACATTCTACACTTTAGCAATGGCGTTAGCAGTCGATGGTTGTAAAGGTTTTGAGTCGAATTAATGCATACCCGATTTAAGTAGAAGAAACATATGGATGATATTTGTTAAATTGATTAGAGTGACGGCTAAGTGACTTCCTGGAGATCAGCGTTACGGATGAGATCTTGTAGCGCAAGCGATACGACTCATTGGACGCCCCGAGAAAGTGCTTAGCCGGATTATTTTTAACAGCCGATACATAAATTTGTGCTATACACATTAGAACAGATTTTGTTATAGTGATAATATAACAAAGATGAGGTGAATTATATGATGGAGGAATTAGCGAAAGTTCCATGGGCAGTCATCGCACCACTAATAGTCGTTCAATTTATTTTAATGATTGTAGCTTTAGTTGATTTACGGAAAGTCCATGCAACAAATGGCCCTAAAGTTTTATGGGCGCTTCTTATTATTTTTACAAATATTATTGGATCGATTGCGTACTTTATAGTTGGGAGAAAACAATCATGACGATATTACTTCAGGTAGCAGGACTTACAAAGCAATTTGCAGAAAAGGTAGTTGTGGATGGGATTGAGTTCTCTTTAGAAAAAAATACATCGACAGCTTTAATTGGACCTAATGGCGCTGGCAAAACAACGACATTATCGATGCTAACAGGTTTATTAAAACCAACCTCCGGAAGTGTAAAAATGCTAGATGGTCATTTAAGAGCTAATATAGGTTTCTTGCCACAATATCCGCAATTCTATCCTTGGTTAAGTGCGTTAGAGTTTACTGAAATGGCGGCAAAGTTAAATGGTGTGCCAGCAAAAAAAGCACAAGCAGAAGCCAAAAAAACACTTGAGTTTGTAGGTCTCGGTAATGATTTAAATAAGAAAATTTCTACGTTTTCTGGTGGCATGAAGCAACGGCTTGGCATTTCCCAGGCAATTGTTCATAAGCCTAAATTACTGTTATTAGATGAACCTGTGTCTGCATTGGATCCAGTAGGTCGTAGGGAAGTTCTTGATTTATTGAAGGGCTTACAGCAGGAAACGACGATTTTATATTCGACACATATTTTAAATGATGCTGAGGAGATGACAGATCAATTACTGTTTTTACGTGATGGAAAGCTAGTAGAGCAGGGGACATTGCGTGAAGTTCGACAACGTTTCGAAGAATCAAATTATGTTGTAGAATTTAGCACTGAAAAAGAAGCACAACTTTTTGCCAGTCAATCTGAACTTATAGGAAAAGCTAAGGGCAGTTATGTATATATAGAAATTATTGATGAACAACCAAGTATGCAGGGGTTGCTTCAACATTTGAGTAGTTGTCCTTATGAAATACGAAAAGTAGAGCGTCAAACAGCATCGCTTGAAGAGATTTTTATGAAGGTGGCGAGAAAGATATGAGAGGATTTACTGTACTACTTCAAAAGGAATTCAGAGAAGCTTGGCGAAGCTGGAAGTTTTTATGGATACCTCTTGTATTTGCTTTGCTCGGTATGAGCGATCCACTGACGAACTATTATATGATGGATATTTTAAATGCTGTTGGTAACGTACCAGAAGGCTTTGAAATGTTGATGCCAGAATTAATGCCAGTGGATCTATTACAAGCTTCTATTGGACAGTTTCAGACGATAGGTTTACTCGTATTAATGGCAATTTTCGTAGGCACCATAAGTAAAGAAAGAGCAAGTGGAATGGCTACTTTATTGTATGTCCGTCCAATATCGTTCGGCGCTTATTTTATGAGTAAATTTATCGTCATGAGTACTGTTGGCCTTGTTAGTATATTAGCTGGTTTTACCGCGAGCGTATACTATACGGTCGTGCTTTATGGGACATTTGAGATAGGGACACTTATAGCAAGCTTTTTTACGTATTTTTCTTGGCTGCTCTTTGTGATAGCCGTGACATTAATGATGAGTGCAACTTTTAAAACAGTGGTAGCAACAGCATGTGCATTTGCTGTCATATTTATTGGGCAAATACTGGATGCTTTAGTTGGGACATTTTGGACGATATCACCGTGGAAATTACCGGTATATGGTGTTCAATTAATGAGGGGCACGATGGAGATGTCGGATTATTGGTGGAGCCTATCTATTACATTAGTTATCACCATAATTTGTATGGGTATAGGAATTTTGACAATGAAGAAAAACGTATCGATGACGAAAATTTAAAGGAAGTATGGAGGTAAAAATCCGCGTAAACTTTTAACATAGGGCACGAGCACTAAAACCAGCGGCACTATCGATTCAAAAACTATAGCGGATTTTTACTATATTACTTTTTAAAGCATACGAGCATTCATCAGCAAAATAAGACCGACGAAAAACATTGCCCATGAAAGAGCAGAACTTGTGCTTTTATCAAAAAGCGCTTGTATTTTTCTTAACGGCTTATTCATAAAGCGTTTGAACAGTATGTGTAAGCAGAGTAATAGGATCGCTGGCGTAATCATTATTAGGTTATATCCCGCTATGATGGGCAACCATTCGTAAAAGGCTAAATGATTGCTCGTTAAAATACCTATTGCCGCAAAATAGGGTAAAGCTGTTGCCACTTCTAAAAGAGAAGTCGTAAATCCTAAAGCAATCATTGCCCCTATACTAAACGATTTCGGCTTAGGAGATCCCGATGTTTTTTTCTTTGGTACTAACCAACTTCCGACAAATAATATCGCCCCTACAATTATCATTACTAATCTAGCAGATTGATTATTTAATGCACTTGCAATTGGATCAAAAATAACATCTAAGCCAAGCATCAAAAAAATACCGGTACTAAAATAAAATAAAACCACTGTCGTTAAATAAGTTAATAGCAGTCGACTTTGTTGTTTTTTTGCCACAAGCAATACATATACAGTCACACCGATTATAGCAGGGCTCAACGTATCTAATATAGCTAAGACACCAATTACCGATAACGTCTCTATACTCATTGTTGGAGATCACCTTCTTTTAACTTCGTATATCGTAAAAGCATGTTCAATAAAATGTATGAAAACTTCCTCTAACGGATACAATTCAATTTGTTCAGACTGTAAAGAAAATTTCTTTATTCACGTTTAATAATGCGTTGCACTGATTCTGATCCGCATTATAATTCCTTCAATCGATCTAATAGATTCTATTCTAAAGATTGTGGATCCTTCTGTTTTGGCTGTCGGCAATAATAGACCAATTTCTTTATCATAACGCAGTGTCCGAACGATGAATGACAAGAAAAAGCAAATCCCCCTTTTTGGTTATTACCAATATTATACATACTAATCCAATAATATTCAAAAAACTTCGCATAAATTTCAAGTAATCTAGGTATACTTGTTTATCTTCTTTTAGCAGGTGTTTGGACACTGTCAAAAAGTAGATAAATAAATAGCTCGACGCCTCCAGGAAAGTGCACAGGCAGAACGAAAATCAACCCCACGTTATGGCAACAAGGCTATATGATGTAATTACTTATCTTGGAATATCCATAACTTAGGAATATAATGGAGCTATGAAACAGAATTTGTCTAATAACTCGGAAAATATGAAAATATAAGTAGGAGGAAGTGGAAAAATTGGCTACAGAAAATTCCGATCGCTTTCTTACAGCGTTTAATCGGATAGATCATAGGTTAAGAGATATTGTTGGCGCAAAGGACTTTATGCCCTTTTATCGTCTTATTGATCAAGCGAAGAAAAAGGAAGTACTAGTTCGTAAATACGAAGACGATTTGCGCTCGTATGCAGATTTACGAAATGCAATTGTTCATCATCGCACATCATTAGAGTATGTCATCGCTGAACCACATATAGATGTTGTGGAAAGAATTGAATATATAGATGCAACACTTGCAAAGCCAACACTTGTTGGCCAAATGTTTCATAAAAAAGTATTAGTTTTTCAGGAAAGAGATTCATTAAAACATGTCTTAAAAGTTATACGTCATCGTAAATTTACACAGTTTCCCGTATATCATAAAGATCAATTTAAAGGGCTTGTAACGACAGTAGGAATTACAAATTGGCTAGCTACGATGATGGGAGGCGATCAAATACCTAAGAAAATTCCGTCTTTACATGATATTTTGATACATGAAAAAAATAAGGTGAATTATAAATTTGTGAGTAGATACATAACGATTTACGAGGCCGAAGATATTTTTAAACAAGGTGTGGAACGGGGACGTCGCTTTGAAGCTTTATTAATAACGGAGCATGGTAAACCACATCAAAAACTAATCGGCATTGTTACACCATTAGATATTGTAAAAATAGATTAAGCAAGACGAGACAAGCTGTTAAGAGCTTGATCGTCTTGCTTTATCCTTCATGCTTATATAGAGGGAGCCGTTTGTTTGAACCTGAGCAAAATAAACATCCTCAACGGCTTGGACATTTTGCTTTTTCAGCTTTTTCATAAGCCAATCTTCAGTCAATTCAAGTTCAACTAAATTTTCATAAATAACCTTACCGTCAGAAAGCACTTCTGTTGGTATATAGGTTGGCGGCGTAACATCAGCTTTAACATCTTGCTTTGTAGCCGGTTGCTCAGCGGGTCTTGGTAACACACTTAATTTACCCGTCGTTTCAAGTAATGCATATTGGACATCTTGTATTGAGAATATGGCCTGTTCCCGTAGCATCATCGCTAACTCATCCATATGCAGACGATTTTTCTTTAAGGCGGACTCTAAAATAATTCCGTTTTGAATTAGGATTGTTGGCTTGTCATCAACAATTACACGAGCTTTTTTAGATTTAATAGTAATGATAGTCATAATATAAGTTAAGATGCTCCACCAAATGAGGGCAATAAGGCCATCTAAAAAGGGTGTTTCAGCCTGTGCTGCTATTTCAGAAGCAATGGAACCGAATGTGATACCTGTTGTATAGTGGAAGAAGGTTAGTTGCCCAAGCTGTTTTTTTCCTAGTAATCGGGTGACGATGAGTAGAGCAAAGAAGGAAAGTGTTGCCCTAAGTATCATTTCCCAAAAATCGGCTTTAAAAAATTCGTCTATATTCATACATAAATCACTCCCTTAAAACTGCTATTTTCAATGAATAGCTTGTGCAAAAAGGACAATTGTATGCGACGATCTCTTATAATGAAAATTTACAAAGATTAGAAAGGGAGGTGGCGGTATGAATAAACAAAATGGGAATTTAAACAATCCAGTCTATCCAATTATGATTGCAATAGCTGTTGCCCATCTTATCAATGATACAATGCAAGCTGTTATTCCAGCGATGTTCCCGATATTGAAGAGTGATTTAGGGCTAACTTTCACGCAAATAGGTCTTATTTCGTTCGCATTAAATATGTTTGCTTCTGCTCTGCAGCCTGTTGTTGGTTTTGCTAGCGATAAAAAGCCGATGCCTTACGCACTCCCGATTGGGATGGCAAGCTCATTTATAGGCATTGCTATTATAGCGTTCACATCACAATATTGGATAATTATTATTGCAGTATTATTTTTAGGGTTTGGCTCAGCTATTTTCCATCCTGAGGGTTCTCGTGTTTCATTCATGGCAGCTGGCTCGAAAAGAGGACTTGCTCAATCAGTTTATCAGGTTGGAGGAAACTCTGGGCAAGCACTTGCACCACTAATTAGTGCTTATATTTTTGATATTTTTGGGCAACGTGGTGCAGCAATTGTCTTAGTAGTGGCAGCAATAGGTATTGTTTTATTGAGCAAAATTGCAGCGTGGTATAGAAAGCAGCTAGAGCAAGAACGTATAGCAAAGAAAAAACGAGTATTAGTTTCGAACTTGCCTCCATTAACAAAGAAACAAGTAGGTATTGCGTTAACGTTACTGTTTACGATTATTTTTGCGAGATCATTTTATACAACGAATATTACAAGTTTTTATGTGTTTTATTTAATGGATCATTATGATGTTAGTCTTCGTCTTGGACAAATATTAATTTTCACCTTTATGGCCTTTGGCGTCGTTGGCACATTTTTCGGAGGTTCATTATCCGATCGAATTGGTAGAAAAAACGTAATTTTACTGTCCGTTGTTGTGCCAATGCCATTTTGTTTGGCATTGCCTTATGTACCGTTATGGGCAGCAATGATATTTTTAGTGATTATCGGTACACTCATTATGATTAGCTTCTCAGTAACAGTTGTCTATGCACAGGAGCTTGTTCCAACAAAAATTGGAACAATGGCTGGTTTAACAACTGGTTTTGCTTTCGGAATGGGCGCAATCGGTGCGATGGTAATTGGTGTATTAATGGATCATAGGGGTATTGATTTTACGATGATGGTTGTATCTTTGCTCCCTTTATTATTACTAGTAGCATTTTTCTTACCTAAGGATAAACCAGCTTCGGCGGCGTAAAATAAACGCGTTCTCAAGTTTGAGAAACGCGTTTTTATTATTGGCGTAATGGAGATAAAAATTCAGCCGGAAGTTTTTCTTTATCTAGTACATAGCCCTCTGATATGTGAACTTCATGCATTTTATCGTTGTAAGTAAATTTAAAAATACCATTATCAAAGTCAGTGCCAATCTCTTTGAAAAATATACCTTCAATTGATACATATTTAGGACATGTAAATGCTACTTTAAAATCTTCGTGTTCTTGGATTAAATAAGCACGTACACCTTTTTCGTATGTATCGTTCGCATCGTCGTCAGTTGGACGTTGGACAGCTACAATGTGAAAATCAACAAAAGGAACCTCTTTTAGTAAGACGTTTAAGAAGGAACCCTTTGTAATCTCTTCCCAGCGACTTTGTGCACTTTGGCCTACAATAATTTGGGAGATTCCGTAATTTTTTGCCACTTCTGCAATAACCTTTTGGATGGGGCGCTTCTCATTATCTTGTAATATGAACTTTTCAATTTCAAGCTCATCAGATAACTTTTTCCATTGCTCAATGTAGCTAGATTTCTCTGCATCAAATGCATCAAGGGGTTGCGAATCGACCGAAAGAATATAGAGCGGACAATCTAACATTGTAGCCATTTTATGACCACGTCGTATTAATCGCTCACCGTTAAGTCCATAGTAGACACAAACTAATATACTTTCGTCTAAACGCCCTTTTACATGCTTCATAAAAATTAACACCTCTTATCTTGTCGTTATTTTGTCATTTTTACAGTCGATTTTGAAAAAAATAGCCTAAAACAGCAAAAATCGATACTGATACAGTGCATTATGCTCATTTATATTGTATACTAAAAAACGTATAAAAGTTAATGATAATATATTGGGAAAACCTTGAGGAAACTGGGTTATCTCTATACTTTACAGTTATTTGAATTATGCATTCCGTACATTTAAGCCAATTGCCTCTATATGCCACACTATTATGCAGTTAGTTAATTAGTTAGTCAAGTGACTTGGTAAAACTATAGTGACATGGATAGTGTGTACATATTATCTCTCAAAAAGTCGTGCCATTTTCTAAAGGCTTTAAGGCAATACGTTATCGGTATTTAGGCTTCTCAGTAGAAAAAGTTCATAGCCTGAAAGACTCCCCTTGTTTTATGCAGTGTAATCACCAGAAACTTTTTCCCTGTATAAATTGAGCTAGATCTTTACCATTTGTTTTCCGATTCAAGGAGTACACACTTTATTACATGAATCAAATTTCAAGAGAATTTCTAATATGTTAGTTAGCTTTATTCATTTTTAGTGAGTTTTTTTAGGATCTCCAGCAATTGTTAAATTTTTGTGCGTGAAGCATATAAAACAGTAGTAACTTCAGTAGATTTGGGAATACTTTATTATCGGTTATTTTCTCATATACACAGTTTTTTCGCACCATATCATACAGTTGCTGAACGAAATTGTTAGTAGGAGGTTTTCACTTGGTTACAGTTCTCTTTGCGATTCTTTTACCAATTGTCTGTGCTGCACTTATTCCACTACTTTATAGGCGACTAAGGCGTGTTGCACACCTAGGCTGGTTTGTGTTATCTGTTCCATTCATCTTGTTTCTTTTACTCGCGCGCTACATTCCTCAAATTGCCGAGGGTAAAACGTTTATGCATACATATGAGTGGATTCCCTCTTTTAATATAAATTTCACAACTTATCTCGACGGACTCAGTATGATTTTTGGTTTACTGATTACGGGTGTAGGTAGTTTAGTTATTTTATATTCTATTTTTTATTTATCAACGAAAGAATCTCTTCACCATTTTTACTGCTATTTATTACTATTCATGGGCGCTATGCTTGGCGTCGTCTTTTCAGATAATTTAATGGTCTTATACACATTTTGGGAGCTAACAAGTGTGTCATCTTTCCTGTTAATTGCATTTTGGCATCATCGAAAAGCATCTCGTGCTGGTGCAAGGAAAGCTATGACAATTACCGTTTTTGGTGGCCTTTCAATGTTAGCAGGCTTTTTGATGCTCTATGTAGCTTCAGGTACATTTAGTATTCGCGAAATCGTAGCCAATGTAGGCATTATACGAGATCATACACTGTTTAGCCCAGCATTAATCCTTATTCTAATTGGTGCATTTACAAAATCCGCACAGTTTCCTTTCCATATTTGGTTACCAGATGCGATGGAGGCGCCAACACCGGTTAGTGCTTATTTACACTCGGCAACTATGGTAAAAGCTGGTATATATTTAGTTGCACGTTTTTCCCCAGTATTTGGAGGAGAGGCTGTTTGGTTCTGGCTAGTAAGTGTGATTGGCCTTCTAACATTGTTCTGGGGTTCATTTAATGCTGTGCGTCAGACGGATTTAAAGGCGTTACTGGCCTTTTCAACGATTAGTCAGCTTGGATTGATTATGAGCTTATTTGGGCTAGGATCGGTAGGTCATTATTACGGTTATGCTCCAGATACTGTTCTTTATACGCAGGCAAGCTTTGCAGCGTTGTTCCATCTTATTAATCACTCCACGTTTAAAGGTGCACTATTCATGATGGTCGGTATTGTCGATCATGAGGCAGGCACACGCGATATTCGCCGTCTCGGAGGGCTAATGGCCATAATGCCGATAACTTTCACAATTGCAGTCATTGGTGGATTTTCTATGGCAGGCTTACCTCCCTTTAATGGCTTCTTAAGTAAAGAAATGTTTTTCGCAGCGGTACTAGCGATTCGCAACGTAGAGGCATTTTCAATTGCTGATTTGGGACTACTCTTTCCAATAGTGGCATGGGTGGCAAGTATCTTTACATTTGTTTACTGTATGATTTTGATCAGCCGAACATTTTTCGGAAAACTACGGCTAGATAAGTTGGATAAAAAACCGCATGAAGCTCCGTTAGGGATGCTATTTTCGCCAATCATTCTGTGCATTTTTGTAGTTGGGATTTTCTTTTTCCCGAACGTGCTAGGGCATTATATTTTAGAGCCTGCTATGGATAGCATTTATCCAACATTCCCATCAACTAGTGAATTAACACCACATATTCATGCCTGGCATGGCATAAATGCAGAATTGTTAATGACGCTCGGTGTAATTATTATTGGGGTCATCTTATTTAAAACGTTAAAAAGCTGGAAGCCTTTGTATCGGATATTCCCGCAAAGATATACGTTTAATACGTATTACAACCGTATGATTGAGTTTAGTGAAAATAGTTCTGCGAAGCTTACTAATCGTTATATGACAGGCAATTTAACGCATTATTTTGTTTATATTTATGTATTTTTTGTTGCGCTAATTGCAGGATATTTTATTTGGTCGGATGCTAGTGCATTTAATTTTGCGAAGGATTCCACAATTGAGTCTTATGAGCTCATTTTAGTATTTGTGATGATGTTCGCCGCAGTATGGATAATTTTCGCTAAAGGACGTGTAACAGCCATGTTATTAAATGGCGTACTCGGCTATTCAATTGCATTTTTCTTTGTTATTTTCCGTGCTCCTGATTTAGCATTAACCCAATTAGTCGTTGAATCTGTAACAACTGCATTATTCCTTCTATGCTTTAAATATTTACCCGATTTAATGCCTGAAGCTTCGCGGAAAAAAAAGCAATGGTCTAAGGCGATTATATCCATTTTTGTTGGCGCCACAGTTACTTTAATTGGCTTAGCAGTTGTCCATTTTGATCGCTTTAAGCCAGTGGCTACTTACTTCAATGATTCCTACGAACTAGCGGGTGGCTCAAATATTGTCAACACAATATTAGGCGATTTCCGTGCATTTGATACGATGCTAGAAGTGGTCGTTCTTCTGATTGCAGGCTTAGGAGTATATACATTAACAAAGCTAAAGCCACGAAAGGAGGAAACGGATCATGAAAATCAATGACGTCATCTTGCGTACTATCACAAAGACGGTCGTCTTCATTATTTTAACCCTTGGTATTTATCTATTCTTTGCAGGGCATCATGCTCCTGGTGGAGGTTTTATAGGTGGTCTCGTGCTGGCCTCTGGCATTGTTCTGTTGTATTTAGCATATGACATTGAAACGGTGCATAAAGGAATGCCATTGGATTTTAAAAAAGTTGCGGCGCTTGGTGTATTACTTGCAACAGGCACAGCAATCGGCTCATTATTTTTCGATGTTCCGTTTTTAACGCAAACACATAGTTATATAAATGTACCGATATTTGGGAAAATGGGCTTTTCGACTGTAACAATTTTCGAGGCTGGCGTAGCTTTAACGGTAGTAGGTGTTGTAGTCACAATAATTTTAAGTATAAGTGAGGATGAGTAGCCAATGGAGTCTTTAATACTAGTGTTAGTTGGTGTATTAGTAGCTGTTGCGACGTACTTAATCCTCTCGAAACAGTTATTACGTGTGATTTTAGGAACTGCAGTCTTATCGCATGCGGCACATTTACTAATATTAACGATGGGTGGACTGAAAAAAGGGGATGTACCACTCTTAGAAGAATCAGAAGGTCCTTATACAGATGCTTTGCCGCAAGCATTAATTTTAACTGCAATCGTCATTAGCTTTGCAGTAACGGCGTTCGTACTCGTTCTTGGTTACCGAGCGTATAAAACGAACGATTCGGCGAATTTTGATGAATTGAGAGGTACGCCGGATGAGTAATATGATTGTCTTACCATTAATTGTGCCGGTTATTACGGCGATTTTACTTGTATTTTTACGTGAAAATGTTTTTTTGCAGCGCATTATTAGTTTATTGACATTAAGTTTTGTTGTTCTTATTAGTGTCATATTATTGCTAGAGATTCAAAAACAAGGTGTGATGCGTATTGATTTTAGTGGCTGGGCACCACCGTTCGGCATTTTATTTGTTGCAGATTCATTCGCAATGCTTCTTGTATTAGTAGCGAATATTGTCGCAGCCATTTGTTTGCTGTATGCCATTTTTTCAATCGGTAAGAGCTTTGAAAAGATGTACTTTTATCCGTTTGTCCTACTTATGGTAGCGGGAGTTAACGGTTCGTTTCTAACAGGGGATATTTTTAACTTGTTTGTGTGCTTTGAGGTTATGTTACTTGCTTCTTATGCACTTATTAGTTTAGGTGGCGATAAAGTTCAACTGCGCGAGGCGTTAAAATATGTGCTGATTAATATTGTTGCATCTTGGATTTTCCTAGTGGCATTAGCTTTTTTATATGGAACAGTTGGCACGTTGAATATGGCACATATTTCTGTCCGTGTTATGGAGGCAGGAGCTAATCCATTAATAACGACTGTGGCTCTTATTTTCTTAATTGTTTTTAGCTTGAAAGCTGGCCTCCTATTATTTTTCTGGCTTCCGGGCTCATACAGTGTACCTCCAACAGCTATAGCTGCACTTTTTGCAGCGTTATTAACGAAGGTTGGTATTTATGCACTCGTCCGCACCTTTACATTACTTTTCCCAACGAATACTGAAGTGACTCATATGGTGCTAGGAATTATGGCGGGAGTTACGATTATTGCTGGATGTATGGGAGCATTAGCAGGGCGAGATGTAAGAACAATTGCCTCTTATAATGTCCTAATTGGTGTCGGCTTTATAGTAGCTGGTCTAGCGATCGGTACAGAGTCAGCTTTACAGGGTGTAACCTATTACTTGATGCATGATATGGTAGCTAAGGCCATGCTGTTTTTAGCAGTTGGAATGATGATGTACGTTACTGGCGAAACGGTTATTGATAAAATGAGTGGGCTCATTCGAAATTACCCTCTTTTTGGTTGGTTATTCTTTATTGTCATGTGTTCCCTTGCTGGAATACCACCATTAAGTGGCTTTTTAGGGAAGGTTTTAATTGGACAAGGAGCTATTGAGGGCGGAAATTTTGTTCTACTAGGGTTAGGATTTTTATCTAGTTTAATTGTTTTGTATTCACTATTACGAATATTCCTCTCCTCATTCTTTGGAGAAACCATTATTAGTCTAGAGGATGAAAAGCCGTTACCAAAGCGTATGGTCTTGCCACTAACATTATTGGCAGCTTGTACAATTGGCTTAGGAATTGGAGCTGAATGGCTGGCTCCGTATGTAACAGATGCAGCAAAAACGCTTTACACACCATCCATCTATATTGATGCAGTGCTGGATGGTACGACGTGGAAAGGTGAGGTGAATAAATAATGGCGATGCAATTTATCTTAAATTTATTTATCGCAACACTTTGGCTCTTGTTACAAGATGAAGTTATCCCGCAGTTTTCGACATTTTTAATGGGGTTTATCGTCGGAATAGGAATTTTATATGCTATGCATCGCTTTTACGGCACGCAATTTTATTTACGACGTGTATTTTCAATCATTAAATTATTATGGCTCTTTAATTGGGAGCTACTATTATCGAGTTATAGTGTAATAAGACAAATTACTACGCCGAAACTCAATATTACGCCTGGTATATTTACGTATAAAACAGTGCTTAAAGGAGATTGGGAAATAACAGCACTTGCATTGTTGCTCACTCTTACGCCGGGCTCAGTAGTGATGGAAGTTTGTGAAGAGGGAGACATGTTTTATATTCATGCAATGGATATTGAACAATCAAAAGAAGCTGTCATTCGTTCTATAGGGAAATTTGAACAAGCAATCATGGAGGTGACACGTTAATGACTGAAAAAATTTTGCTATTGGCTCTGGCGTTATTCAGTGTATCGATTGCGTTGTCGCTGTTTCGCGTGATTCGAGGTCCTTCGTTGCCCGACCGTGCCATAGCACTGGATACAATAGGTGTTAATTTACTTTCAGCAATCGCTATCGTCTCCATTATATTGAAAACAAAGGCGTATTTAGAAGCTATTTTAATATTAGGTATTTTAGCTTTTATCGGCACGATTGCATTTACGAAATATATTGAAAGAGGTGTGATTGTTGAACGTAAATCAAATGATTGAATGGGCAGCAGTTATCCTTATATTGATTGGCTCCATTGTAAGTGTTATTAGTGCATTAGGGATGATTCGTTTGCCGGACGTTTACACACGCTCACATGCTGCAACGAAAAGTTCAACATTGTCGGTCTTAACATGTCTACTGGGTGCATTTATTTACTTTTGGGTGCATGATGGATATGTGAGTGTACGTTTAATTTTAGGAATTATCTTCGTTTTCGTAACAGCTCCTGTAGCAGGGCATTTAATATGTCGTGCAGCGTATCGCTCTCGAGTACCTTTAGCAGAAGGGTCTGGAGAGGATGAGTTGAAGGAAAAGCTATTTCCAGATGAAAAATAACATTAGTGGCGGACCCCCATTTTTGGGGGTCCTTTGTTGAATATAACTGCTGCATTTGTCTGAGTAGATTGATTTATCTGAAAATTAAGTGTAAAATGTTTTATCGGAAAATTTTTAGTTTTGCTTGATTATTACTTCAAAAGGGTATATCTTATTAGCAGATAGATTTTTTATTCTCTAAAGTGAATAAATATCCATTTGATTAATTTCGATAACGTAGATTTTTATAGACAAAAAATACAATTAAAAGGGGATCGTGAATATGAAAAACAAAATTTTTATGCTAATGCTTGTGCTAGTAATTGGTGTATTAGCAGCATGTGGCGCAAAAGATGATAAGGCAAGCGATAAAAAAACAAATGCAAGCGAAGGCACAGAAGAAAAGCAAGTATTAAAAGTAGGTACTTCATCTGATTATGCACCATTTGAGTATGTTGACGCTGCAAAAGGTGAAGACATTATTGGTTTTGATATCGATTTAATTAAATTAGTTGGTGACAAGATTGGTGCAGAAATGCAAGTTCAAGATATTGACTTCAATAGTCTAGTACCAGCTCTACAAGCAGGTAAAGTGGATGTTGTTATTTCTGGTATGTCTCCTGATAAAGAACGTGAAAAAGTTGTAGATTTCTCTGATAAATACAATCAAACAGAGCAAGTGTTTATCGTGAAAAAGGATAGTGGAATTAAAAAAGAAGCTGATTTAGCTGGTAAAAAAATTGGTGTTCAAAACGCTTCAATTCAAGAAAAATTAGGCAACAAAATTGCTACAGAAGTAGATGCAACAGTTGAAGGACGTACACGAATTCCTGAAATTATTCAAGACATGATGTCTAAACGTTTAGATGCTGGAATTGTAGAAAGTGGTGTAGCAAAAGGTTATCTTGATACGAATGATAAACTTGAGGCGTTCCTTGTTAAAGAACAACCTGAAGACTTCAAAGCAATCGCTGTTCAAAAAGGTAGCGATCTTAAAGATAAAATTAACAAAGCATTAAAAGAATTAGCTACTGAAGGCAAAATTAAAGAGCTAGAAGAAAAATGGTTAAAAGTTAAATAAGCAAGTTGGACTGCGATAGCTCTATTTCGAGCTATCGCTTATACTTTCATTTCCTTAAAAGAACCCAAGAAAGGAGGGGGCACTGTGAATTTAGATTTTACAGCTATCATTCCCTCTATTCCTTACATATTAAAAGGGATAGGTGTTACACTTCAAATTGCAATCGGTGCTTCAATCATCGGTTTTATAATTGGTATATTACTAGCGTTATGTAAAATTGGTAAAGTGAATGTTTTACGTTGGTTTGCAGATTTTTATACATCGATTTTCCGTGGCACACCGCTCGTATTACAATTAATGATTATTTACTATGCAGTGCCACAGTTATTAGATATTCAAATTGACCCAGTTCCAACGGCTATTATTGCATTTGGGTTAAACTCAGGTGCTTATATTTCTGAAATCATTCGCGCTGGTATTAATGCGGTAGATAAAGGACAGATGGAAGCGGCACAAGCACTTGGTATTCCGTATGCAAAAATGATGAAGGATATTATTATCCCACAAGCAATAAAAAATATTTTGCCATCTTTAGTCAATGAGTTTATTACATTAAATAAAGAAACAGCTGTTGTCACAGTTATTAGTGCACTTGATATTATGCGCCGTGCTTACATTGTTGGTGGTGCAACATATCGCTATCTAGAACCTTTACTATTTGCAGGTGTAATCTACTACATTATGACACTTGTATTAACGTTCCTTGGCAAACGAATCGAGAAAGGAATGAGAAAAAGTGATTAAAATTGAAGATTTACACAAATCATATGGAAAAAATGAAGTCCTAAAAGGTATTTCAACAGAAATTAAACAAAAAGAAGTAATTGCTATTATTGGACCATCAGGGTCTGGTAAATCAACATTCCTGCGCTGCTTAAATTTATTAGAAGAGCCAACGAGCGGAAAGATTACAATTGCTGGAGACGTTCTAACGGACAAAGGGACAAACATTATGAAGATCCGTGAAGAAGTCGGTATGGTATTTCAACATTTTCATCTTTTCCCTCATAAAACGGTACTTGAAAATTTAACATATGCACCGATTAATGTGAAGGGAATGGATAAGGCAGCTGCGATTAAAAAGGCTGAAGATTTATTAACGAAGGTAGGCCTATTTGAAAAACGCAATGAATATCCAAACCGTCTATCAGGAGGGCAGAAGCAACGTGTTGCCATTGCCCGAGCACTTGCAATGGATCCAAAAGTAATGTTATTTGATGAGCCTACTTCTGCTCTTGATCCTGAAATGGTAAAAGAGGTATTAGCGGTAATGAAAAATCTTGCTGATACTGGGATGACGATGTTAATCGTAACGCATGAGATGGGCTTTGCACGTGAAGTGGCTGACCGTATACTATTCCTTGATGGCGGAAAGTTAATTGAGGATACATCACCAGAACAGTTTTTCGCCGCACCATCTACCCAGCGTGCAAAGGATTTCTTAGAAAAAGTATTATAAACGACATAACGCATTTAGACTTTCTAAAAGGAGTGTCTAAATGCGCTTTTTGTTTTTGTTGAGGTATTCATTTTATTTTATCTCTTCGGGGCCCCGTAACTTTCTACGGCTATGTGTGTGTGGAAATTAGCTACAGTAGTCCTTAGCGATTCTGTGTCGCTAGGTAGTATATCAAATAATTTTTTCGAATCTTCTATTGATAATTTAGTAAACTTCGCGTCATTCTCTACCAAAATTAATTGTTCATTTGAATAAATATAAATTAAATAGTAAGAAGTCTTAACCTCTTTATTGGAATCTATAAAAGCAAAAGACATTTTATATTTTAATAACCCAAATGATGCCTCGTTTTCTTCTTCCCATTCAGCGTTATTAAGAATTTTATGTACGATTGAAACTTGGTCTTTATCTAGAATTTCTATACGTTCTTTATAATTTCCTTTGTCATCGGCTATATCCAATATAATTTTTTGGGCATTATTAGAACATCCGATACAAAAAATGAGGAGTACTAAAGCAAAAGATATTATAGTTGTATTTTTTAACAAATAAAGCACCACCTATTCATAATTTTTTAATACTTTTATTATACATGTTATTATGATGTATTTATCAGAAAATTATGATAGATTGGCTGTTTTACGA